>JAJDBA010000081.1 GCA_029261675.1 Nitrospinaceae bacterium | reverse complement strand
CGCCACCAGCGTTTAAATAAACATCGGGGATGATAACCGTACCTTTTTCTTTAAGCAAAGCTTCGGCAGCGAAGGTAACTGGTCCATTTGCCGCTTCGGCAATAACCTTTGCTTTTATATTTGCTGCGGTGGTACGGTTTATCACCGCTTCCATTGCCGCGGGGATGAGGATGTCGCATTCCTTTTCGAGCAACACCTTACCATCTTCAAAATACTGTGCTTTGGTGTAGCCCTTAACACCACCGTTATTATCTGCTTTATATTGATGAACGTCCTGAACGTCGATGCCATTGGGGTCGTACAAACCACCATCCCATTCCAGGATAGCAATGATTTTTGCCCTGTCCTCATCCTGCAAAATACTAGCGGTGTAATAACCGACATTTCCTAATCCCTGGATAATAACCGTTTTGCCTTCCATCGAATTTCCATCCAAATTGGCATTTTTAACATCTTCCGGATGGCGGAAAAATTCACGTAGACCAAACACAACGCCGCGTCCGGTTGCTTCTACGCGCCCCTGGATTCCTCCCATTGTTACTGGCTTTCCTGTAACGCAAGCGAGATGATTGATATCACCTGGGCGGTGTGAAGCGTAGGTGCTGACAATCCATGCCATCTCTCGCTGACCAGTACCCATATCGGGTGCCGGGACATTGGTTGATGAGCTGATATAATCTTTCTGAATCAACTCATAGGCAAAACGCCGGGTTATGCGCTCCATGTCATCGCGTTCATATTTTTTCGGATCTATTAGGAGTCCGCCTTTGGACCCTCCAAAGGGAACATCGACCAAAGCACATTTATAGGACATCAAAGCCGCCAAGGCTTCTACTTCATCCTGATTTACAGAGGGAGCAAAACGGATTCCACCTTTCGCCGGCAATCTGTGGTCACTGTGAACCGCTCTCCAACCGATGAACGTCTCAATTTCGCCTTTTATTTGGACAGGAAACCGAACTTGATAAACGTTATTAACATTTCGGATGTATTTGGACATGCCCTCTGGGATATCCAGTGTTCCCATAGCCATATCGCAGCAGAGGTTGACACTTTCTCGAAAGCTTACTTCTTTATCAGCGGGTAGAGACATAATCGTTTTCCCCTAATAGAATTTTAGAATCCGCATCCACTTGTTTTTTTGGAAGAGGGACGCTTTCATATTGCGGTCCATAGATGATATATCGAAACCCCTGTAAAGTCGAGTTAGAGAATTTGATCTGGATGTTTCTAGCTGACAAAAAATTCATCGGCGCAACGAATTATTTCTCGTTGCCACTGCCACTAGCAGCTTGGTTGGCAACGGCTTCGGCAGCCTTTTTTGCGGCTTCAGGATCACCCAAGTAGTAGTGTTTGACGGCTTTTAAATTTTCATCGAGTTCGTAAACCAATGGAATTCCTGTTGGAATATTTAATTCCACAATTTCTTCATCGCTTACCTGATCCAGATGCTTCACCAGCGCACGCAAGCTGTTCCCATGCGCACAGATCAAAACTTTTTTACCCGCTTTAATTGAAGGTACAATTTCGTCTGACCAATAAGGTATGAAACGGTCGACCGTGTGCTTCAAAGCTTCTGTTTTAGGAAGCAAATCTGCAGAAACCTGAGCATAGCGGGCATCTTTGGAAGGAAGACGTTCGTCGTCATCAGATAGGGGAGGGGGAGGAGTTGCATAACTGCGCCGCCAGATTTTTACCTGTTCTGCACTGTGCTTTTCTGCTGTTTCTGCTTTATCCAAGCCCTGCAGGGCGCCGTAATGTCTTTCGTTGAGCTGCCAGGAGCGAATGACGGGAACCCACATCAGATCCATTTTATCGAGAACAATCCATAAAGTTCGAATCGCGCGTTTCAAAACGGAGGTATAGGCCAAATCAAAAGTAAAACCTTCTTTAAGAAAAAGGTCACCGGCCGCATTGGCCTCTTTTCTTCCTTGATCGGTCAGGTCGACATCGGTCCACCCAGTAAATCGGTTTTCCAGATTCCATTGACTTTGGCCATGCCTTAAGAGGACCAATTTATACATAATTTCACTCTCTCCCATTATCCGGTTACTATAAAAAATTTTCGCTATTTTACCTTTGATTGGAAAATTAAAAATAGTTTTTCTGAAAAAAATCCCGAAGCGAACTCAAAGGCTCCCAACCTCACTTAAAAACTATTTTGAAAAATCAGGCTGCATATCCCGCAAATAGGGGATATTCTCTAATTTTCAAGCCTAAAAATATACCCGTTTTTCCTTATAACATATTGACTTTTTTGGCGTTATTAATTATATTGTTTGCATACACTAATTGGAATACTATAGAATAATAAGCGAAGGCTGGAGTTATGCTCCTGTCAGTTAAATAGTTGGCTTATTCTGGGGAGAAGTAAGCGAAAAATGGATTCAATTGCTCATTTTTACCGTGAAATTAATAGCGGTTTTTTAAACAAATCCTCCGATCAGGGCTTCGAGATTTCGTATTTAGCCGAATACGATGACAACGACCAGCCTTTATTCCGCAAGTTCGTCCATTACACCCCAGAAAACCACGAAAAAATAAAAAAAATGATGGATGGGGATGACTGTATGGAGTTTTTCATCCATGAAACAGACCTCATCCGTTACTATAAAGATTTCAGAATAAAAACCTTATCGGATGCCTTAAAAAATGGGGAGTCTCCTAAAAAGGTTTTGAAAGAGGCCTACCTTTTAAACGAACAGATCCTCAAAGAATATTTTGAGAACATTGGCTCTTCTCGGATTCTGCGGACCCTTGAAAACCTCATTATCATTATTCAAGATTGTCTTGCTCAGGGTAAGTTAGAGTTTATAGACGTATTTCTTATTACCAAGAAGGATGATCACTCTTACACGCATTGCACCAATACGGGCATGTACTGCATGGCGTTGGCAAATAAATTAAAAATGAAACCAGAAGCGGTACGAGAAATTGGTTTGGGTGGAATGCTTTTCTCCGTCGGTAAAAAAACTATCCCCTATGATTTAATAATAAAAGAAGGGGAATTGTCACCGGAAGAATTTCAAATGATTCGTAAACTTCCCTCTGCATCAAGAAAAATTCTCAATGACATGAAATGCTATAGCGATAACATTATGAAAATGGCCCTAGAACACCGCGAAAAATTTGACGGCACAGGATACCCCTTCCAATTAAAAGGAGAAAAAATTTCATTATACGCAAGGGTGGTTAGCATCATGGACGTGTTCGGAGCTTTGACGGCGGCACGACCAAACCGCAAGGCATTCACCCCCTTTTCTGCAGTGAACGAAATGAAAAACAATATGACAGGCCATTTTGATACTCGAATTCTTATAAATTTCATAAAAATCCTGGCCGATGCAGCGGCAGCAAAAGTAGCTCCAAAAAAAACAGATACTGCCAACGCTTAAAATCAGTGAAATGTTAAAACCCCAACGTTAATCCCTCGATTTTTTGCATATCCCGTTTCACTAAAAACATAGTAAAATAGAACATACCCTGACTAACCGGAGAGTTTCGTTGTTTCTGGAAATCGAATCTAACCCAAATGTTGAACGAAACTTCGATATGATATATCGAGATGTAAGCCCTACCCGCGAATTGTATTGCATCAAATATAATATCGATGGCAAGGAACAACCTGTGCAAATCACAGGTTGGGATGCCGACACCAATACACCTTGTCCCGCCTATGCATGTAAAGTTGAAGAGTCTGGAGATGGAATCGCCTTGCTCATTTATGGAGGTTCGGGTGGGGTGCGTATGAAGTTACTCGAAGATGAAACACAATGGGATATCCAATCAATCAAGCAATGGGGAGACACCCACCTCGTATATCCTGCCAATAGTTTTGCGGTCTACAAAGACGAGCTTTAATCCACAACTACTTTTCTGATATCTTCTTCATCTAGAGAAGCACCCGCGTGAGTGCAGTGAATGAGGTATTCGCGATTGCCTTTCTGGCCTTGGATCGGGGATTCTGTGAGGTGACGTAGAATCCATGACTTTTCGGAAACGAACTTATGGAGCCGTAAAAGAACATTGGTACGTTTAACCGGATCTTTAATGATTCCTTTGTTCTCGATTTCGTCTTTCCCAACCTCGAATTGCGGTTTTACCAGAGCAACCAAATCGCCTTGTTGCTTTAGAATCTCAAAGAGGGCCGGAAAAATCAGACGCAGTGATATAAAAGAAACATCAACGACCACTAGTTGTGGGTCATCGCCCAGATCTTCGCGCGTTAAATTTCTGGCGTTAGTTCGATCCAAGCAAATAACGCGCTCGTCATTTCTTAACTTCCAATCCAGTTGACCATACCCGACATCCACTGCATAAACTTTGGCAGCCCCCTTCTGTAACAAACAGTCGGTAAATCCTCCAGTTGATGAACCAATATCTAAGGCAATCTTACCTTCTACATCGATTTTGAATTGATCTAAGGCATGTTCGAGTTTTAACCCGCCACGGCTGGCGAAAGGATGGATTTGACCTACCACATGTATTTCGACGTTTTCATCGAAAAGCTTTCCGGGTTTGTCGGCGATGGCATCTTGTATTCTCACCTTACCTGCGAGAATTATAGCTTGGGCTTTTTCTCTCGTAGTTACGAGTTTTTTTTTACCAACAACTGATCCAGGCGAATTTTATTTTTCTTAAGCGTCATTTTTATCTTCCACAGGAAAAAGTTCGCTCACCAGCTCCCCTTTTTGATCTCGAGTCAGTTTTTCAATTTTGGCTTCTGCTTCGTTTAGTTTTTTCGAGCAAACGCGCGACATTTTAATGCCTTCTTCAAAAATCTCAAGAGACTTATCAATATCCAGTTCACCTTTCTCTAGATCATCGACAATTTTTTCGAGTCTTTGAATGGCTTTTTCAAATTTTATTTCACCCATAATCAGCCTCTTTGAAAACAGGTTTATATTGACAATAAACCGTAATTAAAATTATATTAATTATCTCACTTTTTTGGTGCAACAATGGAAACAGTTAATGATCGCATGACCCACCCGGTTCTATCCATCGAACAAGATAAAACCGTTAAAAATGCCGCCGAAATTATTTACTCGAGTAAAATTGGCTCGCTTCTGGTAACTGAAAGTGGAAACTATATCGGGATTATTACTAAAACTGATTTAATGACCCGCGTCCTTATAAAAGACCTTGATGCTAAAGCAATCAAAGTTTCAGAAGTAATGTCGTCTCCTTTATACACCATTGATTGTGGAGAATCACTTTCGACCGCCAGAGAAATGTTGCGTGAAAAATCTGTTCGGCACATTACTGTCACTCAAAACGATGAAGTTGTTGGAATCCTTTCAGTAAAAGACCTGTAACAAGAGCCAGCTTAATTTCCTTCTATAATTTTTTTCACCGTACAATCCAACTCTCCATGAGCTAACCTTACTTTAACAGGGTCCCCCGGATTTATTCCCTCTATACTTTTTAAAGATTTCTCATCTTTCGAACAAATACTGTATCCCCTTTCTAAGATGGACAAGGGGTTGAATGCATTCAGGTTTTTTAATATCCCTTCAAAACGTTCTTTGTTTAAACGGAGATTGGATTGGATAATATGCAGCATTCTTTTTTCCAACATGCTTAGATTTTCTTTCATATACGGAATGCTTTTTTCCGGGGAAGCCTGAAATAATCTGTGAATTTTATCCTGCAATCTTTGTTGATGAGTTAGTAGATTTTGTTCCAGCCCTCGAAGCAAGCGAGAGTGCATTTCATCAACCCGTTGGATTTGCGGATTAAATATTTCCTTCGGTTGATGAAAAAACCTCCTATCCATCAACCTTTTTAGCAGATCATAATAATATTGTAACTTTTGTTGCAGGGAATTGACCAGTGCTTCGTTCAGCGAACCAATTTCGCGGAGGGTGTCTTTAAGAATTGGCACGGTTAATTCTGCTGCTGCTGAGGGAGTAGGCGCTCTCAAGTCTGCAGCAAAGTCTGCGATTGTGAAATCTATTTCATGTCCTACTGCTGAAACAATGGGGATGCGAGAAGCTGTGATAGCTCTTGCAACTTCTTCTTCGTTAAAAGCCCACAAATCTTCTAAAGAGCCACCGCCTCGTCCGATAATAATCACTTCTATATCTTCTCTTTGATTCAGCTCGTGTATACCGCGGGCAATTTCTTCTGCGGCCCCTTCTCCCTGAACTTTTGCCGGATAGAGCAAAACTGAAACTTTTGGGTTTCTGCGTCTCACTATATTAAGGATATCTCTTACTGCGGCTCCAGTGGAAGAAGTGACTACTCCTATTTTCCAAGGAAATTCAGGCAAAGGTTTCTTTTTTTCTTCATCGAAGAGCCCTTCTTTTTCAAGTTTGATTTTTAGTTGCTCAAAAGCTTTTTGCAGCGCACCCAACCCTCTGGGCTCCATGCTTTCAGTGACTATCTGATATTCTCCACGCGCATCATAGACAGTGACTCTTCCGAACAGCAAGACCTGATCGCCATCTTCAGGCTGAAATTTTATCCCCGCCCTGTGACCTTTAAACAAAACACAACGGATTTGTGACTTGTCGTCTTTGAGAACAAAATAACTATGCCCCGAGGCCACAGTTCTAAAATTAGAAATCTCGCCTTCTACCCAAATGGAGTCAAACGCGGCTTCCATGATCGCTTTGATATCGCGCGTTAAATGACTGACTTGATAGACCTGTCCGCCTTGACTCGTGGATTCCGATTCGACACTGGTTTCGCTTTTTGCCAACCCCAATGGCTTTTTTGTTCGAGCTTGTCTGTTTTGAATCATTTGAGTTTTAGAAAGATTAAAGGGATTCTTTAAACGCCTTCAAAGTGTTTTCCATAAGGAGAGCAATGGTCATAGGGCCGACTCCGCCGGGAACAGGTGTGATGTATGAAGCTTTTTTTGAAACAGGTTCAAAGTCTACATCGCCGGTTAATTTTCCATCAACGCGGTTTATACCTACATCAATTACTACTGTTCCTTCGCTCACCATTTCTTCTGTGACAAAATTGGCTCGACCCACAGCAGCAACTAAAATATCTGCACTGCGCGTGACCTCTTCCAGATTTTGAGTGCGGGAATGACAAATGGTGATTGTGGCATTGCGTTGCAATAACAACATGGAAACAGGTTTGCCGACGATATTACTTCTTCCAACAATTACTGCATGTTTACCAGAAATTTCAATGTCATAATGATCGAGTAATTCAATGATTCCTGTCGGAGTGCAAGGTGTCAGCAGAGCATTGCCCACTACCAGCTTGCCAACGTTTATCGGATGAAAACCATCAACATCTTTATTTGGGTCGATCGCTTGAAGAATTTTTTCGGAATCAATTTGATCGGGAAGCGGCAACTGAACCAGAATGCCATGGATATCTTTGTTTGCATTTAACTCTTCTACGAGCTGCAGTAATTTTTCTTCAGATGTATCGGAGGATAATTTTTGCTCAAAAGACTGGAAACCCAATTCACCACAAATTTTATTTTTGTTTCGAACATAAACTGCGGATGCAGGGTCATCGCCAACGAGTACCGTTGCCAGCCCTGGTGTTTTTCCGGTTTTTTTCTTTAATTCCTGTACTTCTTCAGCCAGGCGATTACGAATCTCTCCTGAAACCTTTTTTCCATCAATTAGAACCATTTGCTTCCTCTCAAATCATGGTGGTAAATTTTATGGGTATTTTAACAGAATTTGAAAAGGAAACGATCAATCAATATCCAGTTCTTTAATCAAGCGGGAAAGGTAAGAACGCTGAACATCAAGAATTTTTGCCGCTTTGGTACGATTGCCAGAGGTGGATTTGAGGGTATTTGTTATAAATGTTTTACGGAAAGAATCGCCTGCCTCTTTTAATGACGAACCAATATTTAGCTCGATAGGCAAATGTGAAGTTTCAAAGGGAAAGGCATCGGGGCCGAGCTCTTCATCATCACTTAAAACGATAGCGCGCTCTACCGAATTTTCCAATTCTCTTATATTGCCTGGCCAAGAATAGCTCATCAGATGGGGAAATAAACTTTTGGATATTTTTTTTACTGGCTGATTTTCGGGAGTATGTTTTTTAATAAAGAAAGAAACCAGATCTGGCAGGTCTTCCATTTTTTCCCGTAGCGGAGGAAGAGTGATTTTAATAACATTGATTCGATAAAAAAGGTCTTGCCGAAAATTGCCCTCTCGTACTTCTTTTTCCAGATCTCGGTTGGTCGCAGTAACTAACCTGACATCTACTTCAATAGTCTTGGTACCACCTAGACGGATAAAAGACTCTTCTTGAATTACCCGAAGGAGCTTGACTTGCATATCCATTGGCAACTCGCCAATTTCATCCAAAAACAAGGTTCCGGTATCGGCTGCTTCAAATAGACCTATCTTTTGTGTGTCGGCTCCAGTAAAGGCTCCTTTTTCATGGCCAAACAATTCACGTTCCAGTATAGATGCAGGTAATGCACCACAGCTTACCGAAATAAAGGGTTTGTTCTGCCTTTGACCTCGATCATGAATCAGATGCGCAAATAATTCTTTACCCGTTCCGCTTTCACCGGTGAGCAAGACAGCGGTTTTGGAATTTGCCACTTTTTCAGCAATGGCTATACACTTTTGAATAGCCTGACTTTCGCCAACAATGGCATACCGCTGCAAATACTGCTCTTTGAGTCGGCCAAATTCTTCCCCGAGTAGCTTTCGACTGTGGGAAACCTGGAAAAACTTGGCCATCAATTTTGAAAACTGCTCTAATATTTCTACGTCCTCTTGAGCAAATACGCTACCATCGACCTTATCTAAAAACTGCACCACACCGATGACTTTCTTTTCATGCATCAGAGGGAAACTCGCCATACATTGAACGGGAATTTTTACCTTCTCACTTACTTTTTGGTACCATCGAGGATCTTGCGACACATCATTGGAGATAATAGAATCACCGGTTTTAGCGACATGACCGGATATCCCAACTCCAGGTGGAAGATCAATCTCCTTCAGTTCGCCCATGTTCTTACCTGAAGCCTGGTAAAATTGCAGCTTGAAGGTTTTCTCGTCTTGCACCAACAATAACGACCCGTTTTTTACCCCCACGATATCTTTGGCCGCATCCATAACCATGGCCAATAATTCATCGACTTCCAGCGAGGCCATCTGGAATAAATTAGATATCTTTCGAAGCGCTAAAATATTAGTTTGTATACCAATTAATTTCATAAGTTTTAAAGAAATTTGTTAAAATTATAAGTAATTTATAATTATCGCCATACACTGTCATTAAATTTATAAATTCAAAAAAAATAGTATACATTTAGTATCTTAAATTGAAAAGCATTAATATTTCGCTAATTACATTAAATAAATCACCTAATCAATCCTTTTAAAATCGACGATATATAATTATATATAATAGGGAACGTTTTTAGCCTTCCCCATAATCTTGTGATTTTTCTTCTTTTAAAGGTTCGATGGTTTTCCTCCCGTCAAAAATACAAAAACAACTGGCCTGCGTCCTACTTTTGGTTTTATCCAGCACCGGGATATATTTCAATTCGCTAAAAGGTTCTTTTCAGTTCGATGATGTTCCTTTGATAAATAGCCAATGGGTTGAAGACCTGGAATCATTCAACCAGTTTGTAAAAATTTCTTCTTTTGAAAATCGACCCGTTCTTCTTTGGACTTATGCACTAAACAACTCCCTGGGCAAAAATAAGGAATTTGGGTTCCACTTGTTTAACCTTATGCTCCATATTGGAGTCACTCTTCTAATATTTTTTTCAGTCTTAAAAACGGCTTCTTTTCACAGAAGTTTTAATGACACATCCAACAAAAATTCCGGAATAAAAAATCAGACTGGCATATGGATATTTCCATTCATAACCGCTCTAATGTTTTCTCTGCATCCTTTGAACACAGATTCAATATCTTATATTTCTTCTCGCTCATCGGTTCTGGCGACATTCTTTTATTTATTCTCTTTATACTTGTTCCTGAATTTGTTTAGCCTTGAAAAAAAGAAGACCGCTTTAGTAAACAATCTGACCTTAATCCCGCTAGTGGCTACAACAATGTATCTAAGCCTTGCGTCTAAATTGATTGCTGCAACCTTGCCACTATTAATGAGCTTCTGGTATTTTGTTTTTATTTTTTCTAGAAAAAATATGCAAGCGTTATGGAAAAGAAACTGGGCCTATTTATTTCTCATTTTAATTTCAGTCGCAGCATTATTTTTATTAGGAGATTCCTGGCTTTACAATGCAAAAGACCAAGGATTGGAGCTGTATGGTCAACTGCCTTACCTACTTATCCAAATAAAGGTAATTGTTTTTTACTATTTAAGGCTGTTCCTTTTCCCATTTAACTTAAGTGTGGACAGCGGCATGCCCTTTAGTTCCATCAATGAAGACCCCTTCATTATCTTTGCGATACTGATCATCTCTGGGATAGTAGTGGCTGCCATTAAATCACGAAATATATGGTTGCTGGTAGGAACAGCATGGTTTCTTATTACACTTGCGCCAACCTCAAGTTTTATACCGTTGAACGACCTAGCGGTTGAGCACCGCACCTACCTTCCTATGACATTGGGAGTATGTATGGTAGTAGGCTGGGGTATATCTCGTCTTTGTTCAATCTGGAGGTTTTGTTTTTTATCACTAATAATAATCGCTTTCAGCTTGGCAACCATTACAAGGAATAACGATTGGATCAGCGAAATAAGCTTGTGGGAAGACGTCGCAAGAAAAAATCCATCATCGTCCCGAGCGCATAATAATCTTGGAAAAGCCTATTTCGAAAAAGGCGATCTCATGCGCGCTAGCTATCACTTTGAAAAGAGCATTGCAAATATTCCCAGATTCATAGAAGACAAATTTAACCTAAAAAATACAGGGGAGTTCCTTTCAAGAAAAAAGGGTCTGGCAAGCTCAGACAACTCCAACCTTCGAATTGCAGCCGAACTCGTTGAGCCTCACTACAACCTGGCGAGCATTTATTTGGATCAAGGTAAACTGGGTCTCGCAGAGCAGGAATATCTAAAAACGCTTTCAATCAGACCTCATCACTCTTCTGCGAAAATAGGGCTAGGCTCTGTCTACAACAAAAAAGGGTTTTATGAAAAAGCCGAAAAACTATACAAACAAGCAATCAAAGATAAACAGTCGCAGAGTGGTAACGACTACTTTCCAATTGCCCATCTAAATCTCGGAGAGGTCTATGGCAAGACAGGGAAAATTTCTCTTGCGATCATAGAATGGGAACAGGCCATTCAACAAAACCCCTCTTTACTACCCGCGTATTTTAATATAGGGACAGCTTTGATGATGCAAGGTGAATATGATCGAGCAGAAAAATATTTACTAAAATGCATAGAGATGAATGATAAACATGAACCGGCTTTATTCAATCTTGCCCTAATCAAACAAAAACAAATGCGTTGGCAAGAATCAATTAACAGGTTCAATAACTATATGGCGATCACAGGACCCAGGGCTTCGGCGCTTACTCAGATCGGGATCAATTATTTAAACCTAGAAGACTGGACAAATGCTCAATCCTTTCTTAAAAAATCATTAAGTATGATTCCAACAGACCTGAACACTTTGATCCTTCTAGGGGATGCCTTTTTAGCTCAAGGCCATGCCAGAAATGCTGAAGAAAAATACCAAATAGCTTTAAACCTAAATAAAGATTCTGAGCTTGAAAAAATATTGAAAAATAAAATCAACAATATTTCTAAATGAATTCCAACCCACAAAATTTTGATTCGGTAACGCCCCAGATAAAGGCTATTTTCTTTCTTTGTTGTATGGGATTACTAGCCTTCTATGGCACTCTTCATTCTCCGTTCCATTATGATGACGCACATGCAATTGTTGAAAACCCGCACATAAAAGATCTAGGCAAGTTTCAGGAGAAGGTGGGCATCCAGAATATTTTCAATAGATCTGTACTTTTACTTTCTTTTGCAGTCAACCAACACCTGGGAGAGATAAAAGTCTTTGGCTATCATCTCGTCAATATTCTAATCCACATTCTTAACGCAATCCTTTGGTTTTTCCTTGTTAAAGAATTTCTATGCGTCGAATCATCAAATAAACGATCTCTGCTAAAAACTTTACCACTGGTCTGCTCAGTTACTCATTTGGCAAATCCTTTGAACGTACAAGCCGTTACCTATTTATCCAGTCGATCATCATTATTGGCTACTTTTTTTTATTTACTGGCTTTTTATATTTTTTTGAAAATATTAAAACCAATCAAAGAAGAAACCTCCAAGTTCCGCACTCCTATTTTGGTCTCCAGTCTACTAATAGTTTTATTTCTAGGAATTGCCTCAAAAGAAATTGTAGCCTCCTTTCCCCTGATTGCGATCGTTTATCTATGGTTGGCTACGCCTAGTGAAAATAGAAAAAGTTTAATTCCAAAATTAATATCCATATTATTTTTACTACTGATTTTTCTTGGCTATAGATATTTTGAACAAGGAAACCTTTTCTCTCTTAAGGCTGACCCCACTTCAGCAAATACTCATCATCTGCTCTATTTATTGAGCCAAATAAAAGTTATCGCGGGTTATTACCTGCTAAAATTACTGATCCCCCTCAACTTAAATTTCGAACCAGACCTCGTTCTTTACAACAATTGGTTCCATTGGGATTGGATTATTTCTCTGACAATCCTTCTCATTGCAGGGATCATAATTTTCAAGCAACAGTCAAAACTTATAAAGTTTGGTGCCTTGTGGTTTCTCATCACTCTTCTTCCCACATCCAGTTTTATTCCTTTAAAACAATTAGCAACGGAACATCGGGTCTATTTGCCGGGCTTGGGATTCAGCCTAGTTTTAGGATGGATGTTTTTAAATATCAGAAACTGTCAGAGAACAACCAAAATACTTTTTTTGATTTTTATTTTATTATCATGCACGTTAACTCTAACCCGATCCCTTGACTTTCGGTCTGAGGTTTCTCTTTGGGAGGACACGTCGCGAAAGTCACCCCGAAAGGCTTTGGTTCATAATAATCTAGCTGCTGCTTATATGGCAGCCGATCAATTGCAAAAGGCCAAGGGTGCACTTATAACGGCTTTAACCATTAACCCTTCGCAAATCGACTCGTACGTTAATTTGGGTCATATTGCGGGGCGTGAGAAAAACTGGGAACAAGCTATAGAAAAGTTTGATTTGGGGATAAGTCTCGGCACTAAAAAAGCTGACACTTTTTATTATTCAGGGTTTGCCAGAAATAACCTGGGAAGATATAAAGAGGCTATACCTTACTTTGAAAAAGCCATCAGCTTGAAACCTTTTAAAGCCGATTACTATTTCGACCTAGCGAACTCATATAAAAATCTAAAATTATTTGATCATGCCCTACATCAGTTGCGCAAAACTCTGGAAATAGACCCAAACCATTATAAGGCTCACAACAATATGGGCACCATCTTCTGGGTTTTAGGAGCAATGGAGCAAGCCAGAGTTGCGTTCGAGCAAGTATTAAGCATTCAACCGGATATTCCAGAAATTCACAATAACCTCGCAGCCATTCATTTAAAAAAAGAGGATTATAAAAAAGCGATTCCACATTTAGAAAAACTGATAAACCTACAACCTGAAAATGTGAATGCTCAAAAACTATTGCAATTCTCAATTGGGCAAGTTAGATAAGAGATTTTATGGTTTGCAAATTTAAAAATCCATCCTCCACTACAAAGGTCCAAAAAATATATTGCAGTATCGCCTTGGCTTTAATTGGCATTCTTGTCTATGGAAACCATCTACAAAACACCTTTCAGTTTGACAGCGTTGCCTACATAAAAAATAGCCTGAGCTTGAAGAATCCAGAATCTATGCTGACTCTGCAATTCTGGATGGCGGGATTTTTTTCTAGAGGACTCCTATCGATTTCCATGGCGCTTAACGCCCACCTCGATGATCTGCGTCCCCTTGGATATCATATGTTCAATCTCGCACTTCACATACTTAATGCGATTCTAATTTATCATATTTTCAAAAAGGCCTTAGTTCATTTCAAAAATCAAAATGGCGGAAATAATACTTCCATTTCTTTTTTCGCGGCAACTCTCTTTTTAGTTCATCCCATTCAAACAGAATCTGTCATATATATTATCAGTCGGTCCGAAGTTTTAGCTGCAACTTTTTATCTGCTTGGATTTTTCTTATTCCAATCTTGTCTAGATCTACGCAAGCGCCATTCACTGCTAAAAAAACTTATACTACCTTTTTCGATACTGCTCCTAGCCGTGGTCGGGTTTAGTGTCAAACAAACGCTTGCGACATTTCCGTTGATTATATTTTTGTATTATATATCTGTTTGCTCCTTAGATTCTCCGATTATAAAGTTTCTTCTCAATTGGAAATGGATAATACTCACCGCTGTATTAATGTTTTTAAGTCTCCTTTTATATAAACTTTTTTCAGATGAAACTTTTCTGATTGGTCCATCTAATCCCCATGAAATGGTGGGCAGAGCAAAGTATATGCTCAGCCAACCTGCTGTGATTGTTTTTTACTATCTTCAAAAAATCTTATTCCCCATAAATTTAAATGTCGATCCCGATGTTGAGGTTGTTACTCACCTTTTTTCCTTTAGCTTTATTGCAAGCATGGTGATAATCGCTTTCAGTGCTTATTATTTGCGGAAACAGAAAGCATGGCGGTTTTACATTTTCTGTCTCAGCTGGTTTTTTATAATTCTCTCTCCCTCCTCATCTATCGTTACCTTGCATGATCTTGCGGCAGAGCATCGGGTATATCTGGCTTTACCTGGTATAATTTTTATTTTGTCCTACGGGATATTCGATATTTTAAAAAATCAAAAATCAGGTGTCTTAATTCTATGCGGACTAACCCTATTTCTGGGGACATTAAATATAGAAAGAAATAAGATCTGGAAAAGCGAGTTATCTTTATGGCAGGACACTTATAAAAAATCGCCAGAAAAACTTCGTCCTCTGATTAATCTAGCAAGAGCTCATAGCATAGAAGGGAACAATGAAGATGCTGTTCGATATTATGAGGAGGCTCTTTCTAAAGGACCCGATATTTTTGTTGTTCAGTATAATTTGGGTGAGCTATATCTTAATGAAGGTCGCGTTGAAGAGGCGATCCTGCGATTCCAAACTGCCCTTAATCTCAAGCCAGAAATTCCCGAAACTTATGCCAAATTAGGGGAGATCTATTTAGCTCGAAAAAATTGGAAGTTAGCAGATATTTATTTCAAAAAATGTATCGAGATTGACTCTCGATTCTCGCATGTCTTTAAAAATCTGGGCGTACTTCATTTTTACCATTTAAAAAATTTGAAAGAGAGCCTGCTATATTTCTCCCGCTCCTTAGCCCTGGACCCTAATCAGACAGAAGCCGGGGAAATGAGGAAGCTTCTCAAACAGTATTCCACCCCTTAACCCATTTATTAAGGAAAATAGCAGAGAGGAAGGAATTTTTTGCCAAGATAAATGATCATGTGGTATCTTATTCCCCAATTCCGAATCCATATTTATGGATATCCACTGAATTATGCCGGAGTGGTGAAATTGGTAGACGCACAGGATTCAAAATCCTGCGAGGGCAACCTCGTGTCGGTTCGATTCCGACCTCCGGCACCACTTCTTCCCTTAGTGACCTATTGAGTATTCACCCACAAGGGTTCTTCGCACAGATAGTTTCCTTTGCCCTTGGGCTTACTTTGTCTGCTTTAAAAATGGAGCACAAGGTCCAAGTTCGTTCTATATTCAAGAAGATCTTTTTGTTCAGTCAATGCTGTTTCATAGCCCACCCCTAACATCACATGGTCAGTAAAACGATATCGAAAACCAACCGTTCCTGAGACCACATGACTTGAAGCCGTACTTCCGAAGTTAGCTGCATCATTCCCCTCAAAGTTGGCGATTCCCGTTCGGTTTCCATCATCAACCGCCGTTAGACCATTTAATTCAATCAAGGGAAAGAAATTTTTACACAATTCATAGTCGATATGAGTATGCCAGTGAAAGAAGGAGCTATTGAAGTCTGGGTCCAATGCTTGCTGGATACCTAAGCTGGCTTGGAACCCCCATTTTTCATGAGCATGCGCTCCCGTTAAAAAGTAATCCAAAAAACCATCTCCCTTACCCTGCAAGTTAATAGCTCCTGTGGATAAACTTCCCGTGGGAGGTTCATACTCGATTCCAAAAGTAATTATGTCTTCCGTTTCTGGCCTAGAATACAAGGCGTATTTAAAACCAAATGAAATATTTTCGAAACCATCTGAATCGGGGAGGACATTGTCAAAGTGTAGAATGGTATAACCATCTTTTGTTGCTATTAAACCCAATCGCTCCGTCAAGGCCACACGAATTTGAGCGGCAAAAATGCTAATGCTACCACCACCTGTTACAAAACCTTTGGGGATCTCATTATAAAGATAAACTAAACGAGCTTCAGTCGTTATATAGGGTGTTTCGTTGAAATAGGGCTGTGCCAAAGGCGGGACATAGCGCTTGAATTTACCTTCACCCAAGGAACCTTTAGGGTCAAAGTCAAACGCCGCTGCGGAGCTTGCCCAACAAACCATCAGTAATACTAATATTAATTTAACCGAACACGTTGTCCTCATTTTTCCTCCCCCTATACCACCGAAATTACGAAAATTAGAATAATAAATCCTCCACCTTCAGATTTGTTTCCTAAATAAAATAGTTCGCCTCTTTCAAGATATTATTTTCTGGAAAAATATTCCCTCAAATAGGGAGTTTTTGACAGATTTCTTAGGAAGGGGGTCTAAAAGATATCTAATAGAATAGAATTGATAGTGAAAACTGGGGGGAAGCGAAGGGCTTATAAATTTTTTGATGCAACTAGGCGAAAAATAGCTTTCTCTATATCACCTCTTCGGAGTTGTGATGCATTGGAGTAATCACCAGCCGTAAACCTGTCTAAAAGTTTTATTAGATGCGAAAGACTATCGATCAATCGGTTAAAGCTATTTCGGAGTCTTCCAATTTCATCCTTGTTACCTACTTCAATTTGATCTTGAAGAATCATTCCCATAGAAACCTGATCTACCTTTTCAGAAACTTCTCTCAATGGGATGGTAATAGCCCTGATAATAAAAAAGCTCAATCCTGTGCCCAGAATGAAAAGGATTGCTAGGAATTTATACTCATTGTTGATCATAGTAACGACTTTTAGATGCGACTGGTTTGCAAGTTCTTTTACCGCTTTATTCATCGCGTTCAACAAGG
>JAJDBA010000080.1 GCA_029261675.1 Nitrospinaceae bacterium | reverse complement strand
AGGCTGACGACTTAAGCGAATATCTGCGGCGCGATTATCAGGTCGAGACTCTTCGCCAGACATTACCCAAACACGACTGGTTTGAAGGTTGTCTGTCCACACTTCGACACGGCTGAATCCTTTTAAAAGTTCACGGACTGCGGCTTCCCAGTCATCGGCCTGAATGGTAGCGCTGAAGGGGACCGTTTCCATAGCAGGATCAATGGAAAACAAAATGCCTGTTTCCTGCTGTATATTTTGTAAAACACTAATTAAAGAAAGATTTTCAAAACGCAGGCTGATGCCTTTGGGTGCAACTTCAGAGTTGTAACTGGTGCTGGGTGGAGTGGCTTGTGGAGTTATTTTGGTTTGGGGAACGGGTGCGGGAGTTGCTGGCGTGTTTTCCTGTTTTTTTAAATCCAGAAAACGCGCATCAGCAGACACTTGCCATAAACCGATGGCTAGTCCGATTCCTAAAGTTGTCTTAATCCAATGCTTCATCCCGATCCTCCACAAGTCGAGAAATATCACTGGGAGTATAACGAATATTTAGTGTGAAAGGAAGGTCGATGTTTTTTGATATGAGAGGTTTTTCCCTTTTCGGTGGAGTAGGGCCATGCTATGGTTTAGTTTCTCTTTGATTTTCGACTATTTATAAGGAATATGGAAATGCTGGTCACCGCTTTTTTTGCAATTGGAACAGGGATTGAACTTTACGGACTGAAATGGACTAGCGAATCGCTTAGTATTATTAATACGGTTTCATTGATCATGTTGACGTTTCTAATTGGCATTGTTGTCAGCCGTAGTTATGGCAACGAATGTTTTGAAAGAATTCAGAGATCTCTTAAATCTCGTGAAGCACCTGCAGATGATGTGTTGAATGGTGCCGTGATGAGTCTTTGCAGTATGTTACTTATTACACCAGGGGTGGTGACAGACACGATTGCTCTGCTGATAATGATTCCTGCTACTCGAGATATGTTTAAAGGTATGGCCTTGAACCTTACGATGAAGAGGATTCAGTCGGGCCAATCTTATTTCTTCTTCAAAGATTAGCCTCGGCTAATCCGCCGCTGTGAAATCTCTTTTCTTTCCTCCACGAAACCTTCGGGATGAATTGCTGGATCTGGATGAAGCTTCTTATGAAGAAGTCCGTGACAGCCTGAACGATGTTGTTACGGTCAACCGCTATTTAAGCGGTTACCGGGTTCTACTTCATCATGCTGAAAAATTTTTAAAAGAACATAAGTTAGATCGTCCTTTCACCGTGCTGGATGCCGCGACAGGTTCAGCGGATCAACCGGTAGCCCTTGTCAAACTGGCTCGCAAACTGGGTGTTCCTATTCAGGTCACAGCCATTGATATCAATTCCAAGATGCTGAAAATGGCGAAAGATGAAATTTACCAATACCCTGAAATCCGTCTGGTGCAATGCGACGTGTTGGCGTTGCCCTTTAAAGATGAGGGATTCGATTTAGCGGTAAACAATCTTTCGCTGCACCATTTCACTTGGGATAATGCGGTAGCGATTTTAAAATCCATTTACAAGTCTGCTCGATTGGGAATTCTGGTCAATGACCTGCACCGCAGCCGGATAGCGCATGCGGTCATATTCCTTTTGACGCGAATTTTTACTCGCAATCGTCTCACTCGTTATGACGCACCGGTCTCTGTTATGAACGCGTTCACCCCATCTGAGTTTCGCGAACTCGCCGTGCAGGCGGCAATAATTCCTTTTGAAATCCACCGTCACTTCCCTTACCGCATTGCTTTTCTCGGTAAGAAAAAATGATGACCGATGTCATTATCATCGGGGGTGGCCCTGCTGGCTGCGCGGCTGCATTGGGACTCAATCAGCTCGGTTATCGTGTGGTGCTTTGCGATCAGGCGAAGTTTCCACGAGACAAGGTTTGCGGTGAATTTATCAGTCCCGCAGCGGACCCGATACTGAAACGATTGGGAGTCCTTGATCGCATCGAAGCTTTATCCCCGAAAAGATTGAAAGGGGTGGCCATCTCTTCTTATGAAGGTGAAGAGATTGTGATTGATTATCCGCAATTGCCGGGGATGGATGCACGCCCGACCAGCTTGTCTGTTCCAAGATATGAATTGGATGCCATTTTAATGGAGCAGGTGAAGCAAGTTGGCGTAGAGGTTCGAGAACAACACAAGGTTACAGAATTTTTGTTTGCAGAGGGGCGCGTTACCGGAGTTCGTGGATGGGATGAGAACAAAACTTCTTTTACTCTTAAAGCCCCTTTAGTGATTGATGCGGGCGGACGCAATGCACTCTCGTTAAAAAAAATGGGATTAAAAAATAAGCCTGCGGGAAATATTAAAATTGCTATGGCAGCGCATTGGCAAGGAGCACAAATTGCCGATGATTATTGTTATATGCATGTTTCTCGTCCAGGTTATACGGGTATCTCAAGCGTAGGTAAAGAACGTGCCAACGTGGTGCTGGTGGTCAACCATAAATCGATGCATGGCGAAAAGCCGGATAAGTTTTATCTGGATGCCGTGATGCGAAATTCTCATCGATGCAAAATCTTACAAGGTGCTAAATGCATCGAATCGGTGCGCACCATTGAGTCGCTGGCTTTTTCCATCAAACCGATACCTTGTGGAGGGTTGCTACTGGTGGGTGATGCAATGGGGTTTATCGATCCTTTTACGGGTGAAGGGATTTACCTTTCTTTGCGTAGTTCTGAAATCGCCGTCGAAGTTGCAGACAAAGCTTTTAAAAAATCGGATTGGTCAAACGAAGTCCTCAAGGACTACGAGGTAAGAAGAAGGCAGGAATTCGATAATAAATTTTTATTGAGTCGCATTTTTCAGAAACTTATTTATAGTCGTTTTTTTTGCGACCGAGTGGTAAAAGCTTTGCAGAGGAAGCCTGAGTTGGCGGAAACATTGGTGGGTGTGATCGGAGATCTGTTACCCGCTCAAACTGCAGTGTCCTTCAAGTTTTTATTGCGCCTGCTGAACGCGTGAATATTTGCTTAACTTCCCTTAAGGATGGATTGAGCGGCTTCTAATCCTTCTTTCGTATTTTCGATTAATATTTCAAGCTCTTCAAAATCCAGATCCAGTTTGTCGAGCACGCCGTATTCCAAAGGTGCTGCGTCTTCAGGAACGATTCCGTTTCCGAATCCATTCTGGTTTGCTAGCAGATTAGCGGTGGTCAGCAGATGGGCTATATGTTTTACATTGCCATTTTTTCCGGTGTCATCATGATGGGTAGCGATGGCTTTTATCATATCGGGAGAAACCGGCCACCATCTTTCAATAAACCTTTTTCCAAGTTCGGCGTGGGTGATACCGAAAGTTTCTTCTTCATGTTCCGCTAGGGTGCGGTCAGTCGATTTGATCCTTTCCAATAACTCTGTGTATTGATCCGGGATTAGGTGGTCAAAAACAAGAATGCCTACATCGTGCATGAGTCCACACATATAGGCGAACTCAATTTCCTCATAAGATATTTTTACAATGTGTGCAAGAGAACGTGTGAGATAAGCGACACCCAGTGAATGAGTCCAGAAGTCAAATTGGTTGAAGCCTTTTGGTTTCTTGAATACTCCAGGCAACTGAATGGTATAGGCGAGGTCGAGAACCATTTTAATGCCCAGTCTCATTACAGAGTCTTCAACATCAAGGGATTTTTCTCGTCCGCCCCCGAAAAGCACGCTGTTGGAAAGCTGAATCAATCGCCCTGATAAAACCGGCTCAGTTTCAATGATGGCAGAAATTTCCAAAATATCGCAATCAGGATCGTTAACGCGATTTTCCAGGTTTATAAGGACTTCGGGGATGGGTGGGAGATCCCCCTTTGTTTCAATAAGGGAGATCAGTTCATCTCTCATATATATTCAGGTCTTTAAAAGTTAATGGGTGCTTGTTTCAAAGTCGCTCAGAATTTTTTCCATTCTGTCTTTGAGACTCAATTTTTGTTTTTGATGTTTTTTCTTTTCTATTTCTTGTTCTGGAGTAAGGATCTTCGTTTTATTTAACGCTTCAACCTTTTTTTTCAGCGAGGTGTGTTCCTGGTAGAGGCCACGAAACTCTCTGTTTTCTTTTTGAACTTTTTCGAGTAAATCGGGATTGATATTCATTTTTCCTCCTTCTTATTTAGGAACGGTATAATTCAATTCTGCCTCAGACGGTCGGACGTAATTAATCATAAGAGAGTCCAGATCGTAGTGCAGATTTTTTTCTACGTTGGCGATTAAAACTGCGCTGGCCGCAACAGTTAGATTCTTTGTGGGTACATTGTTAACAAATTTCTCTTTAAGGCAGGATGTGAAGATCTCTTTGTAAACATCCAAACCATTTCCGATAAATGCAGTAGGTTGCTTTATTTGATCGCATAGATTGGCAGCTGAAAGAGCCTGATCGGGAGTTGATCTAACGCATTGATCGTTTTCAGAGTTGAACAAAGCGGTATAGACCTCTTTTTTTCTGGCATCCAAAACCGGACAAATAGCGTAAGGGCCTGGTTGTACTGTTTTTGCATAGGCCTCCAGAGTGTTCACCGATGCAAAAGGTTTTTCCGTCGCCAGAATAAAGCCTTTGAGCAAACTTATTCCCACTCTTAGTCCAGTAAATGACCCGGGACCTGTTGTAATAACAAACCCGTCAATTTCATTTAATTTTGTTCCAGAGCCATTTAGCATGGCATCTATCTCAAATAAAAGCTTGTCGGAGTAGGCGGGTGAGCCTTCGATCAATGATTCAGAAACGAGATCATTATCATCCAGAAGAGCGACACTTCCTGAAGGTGAGGAGGTGTCCATTCCCAATATTTTCATCGTTTCTCAATGGAAAAAGGTGGAGAAAAGCTCATCGAAGTGCTCCTTTAAATACAATGTAAAGATAGGGGATGCAATGTTGAAAGTCAATGAAAAATCGGGACTTTTCGTGATTTGGTTTGCCTTGTTTTTACTGTTTAAAATCAATATCTTAGCTTGAAATAGCCATAAAGAAAGTATGTTTTTCCGGTTAACTTTTTGAAAAGAAAACGATTGGTTTTTTATGCTTAGAATAAGTTTAAGCGGATAGCAAAAATATCGCCAAAGTAAATCTTATACGATTTGGGGTAATTTAAAGTTTAACCATTGAAAAAATTGAACTTATTTGCTTGACATTGAAAATGTTTAATTTTAAGGTGAATGTGTTTTGCAGGGTAAATCTTGTTTTTAGTGTTTGATTAGCACTTTAAAAAACAAGGTATTGAAGACATTTATTGGAGGCAAGGCTCGTATGTTCTACGAAGTCAAGGTTTTCGACGCCAAAGGTGAGCTTAAGAAAGTACTATCCCCGAAAAAGCTGAGCAATAGGTTTTGGAAAGATGGGGAACAGAAATTGATCGATTTTACGGATAAAGAAAGCGGCAATACAGCGAATAAGGTTTATGAGAAAGACGAGTTTCAACTAGAAGATAGATGATCAACTAGCAATTCAGGATTTTGTAGAGGCACAGCGACTAAGTCGTTGTGCCTTTTTTTATTCGATGAAACGGTTGTTATTAACTCTATCCATACTGACTATAATCAAATATAATCTTTTGCCCGTGTCGTTTATTAGCCCTTTATTTGAAAATCTATGTATATAACAACTCCAGACCAGTTAAATGATTTTTGTAAGAGCTTGGAATCATCCGATGTTCTTGCTGTTGATACAGAGTTTGTCCGTGAAAGAACCTATTTTCATCGTATTGGACTCATCCAGGTTGCGGGAAAAGAGGGTTGTGGGGCGATCGACCCCATTCTGCTGAAAGATTTGACTCCATTATTGGAGATTCTAAAAGATCCCAGCAAAATAAAAGTATTTCACGCAGCCCGTCAGGATCTGGAGATTCTGGTGCGTCTTTGTGGGCAGGTTATTCCACCGGTGTTTGATACTCAGGTTGCCGCTGCTCTTGTTGGATGGGGATCACAAATTTCATTTGCCAAGTTAATTCAAAAAGCTTTGGGCAAACACATCCATAAAACCGAAACTTATACGGACTGGTGCCGACGCCCTTTAAGTGATAACCAGATAAAGTATGCCATCGACGATGTTCGCTACCTCATGCCTGCTTATGAAAGGCTTATCGAGAGACTAACTGAATTGAAGAGAAACGACTGGGTCGCAGGTGAGGTGAAAAACTGGGAAGACCCGGAAACGTTTGCTTTGTCCGATCCACAAAAGCGTTTTTTGAAAATTAAAAGCCTACGAAGTTTGAAACCCCAAAATTTAGCCGTGCTAAGAGAACTGGCGGCATGGAGGGAAAATGTTGCTGTTTCTCGGGATTGTCTGGCCAAGTCTATTGTACGCGATGAAACCTTGCTGGAAATTGCACGTAAAATGCCACGTGAAGTAGGAGCGCTTTCGTCATTAAGAGGGTTTTATCATAAGGAAGTTGGCAAGAGTGGGGCGGACATAATAAAAGCGGTTGAAAAGGGAGCTGCTGTGGCTGAGGGTGATTTACCTGTACTGCCAGAATCAGATGGCTATTCCACCATGCGCGGCATCGAAGAACTATTATCTGCCTTTGTGCAAATTCGTTCTGAAGAATTGAAAATCGAACCCAGTGTTCTGGCCGATCGCAAACGGATACACCGCTTCGCGACTCATTTTGAACAAAAACAAAATATGGACGAAAATTTTCTTCTGCAAGGCTGGAGAAGAGAATGCATAGGCGAGCCCATGTTGTCGCTGTTAAAAGGAGAGGTCGGATTAAAGATCAACCCCTCGGGTGCGGTCGCCCTGATCCCACTCAAATGAAATTTTGGTATTTGACGTAAGAGCCCCATTTTTAAACTCAGGCGATCGGCGGAGCTTTTCCAAGTCAGGGTCTGTCTCAATCTGTTTGAAATTGGTGAATCCCAAGCGTATCGCTTCCTCTAATTTCTCCATACTGGCTTTAGGCTGACCGGTTAAAGAGTAATAGCAGGCATAGTTGTAATGGATGTGCGGATTTGTCGGGTCAAGTGCTATTCCCACCTTTAAGGTTTCTAACGCTTTGTCAAAATTTGAGTTTTTCATATAAGCGGTGCTCAGGTTTATAGCAGCCTCTTTGAGGGTCTTATTGTGATGGAGTGCTTTTTTATAATTATCTATGGCCTCATCAAACCGTCCCTCTTTAAAACTTTTGTTGCCTTCGTTGTAATGGAAGATACCCATCCTTTTTTCTTTCTCTTCCTGTGAAATACTTTGACCGTTGCTACCTTCATTATGACTACCCTCTTTGTGACTGCCTTCCATTTTTTTTGAACTTTTTCCCGAATTTGATGTAGATAGAATTATTGGAGCAGTGTCCGTGATTAAAAAAACGATCAAGGCCAGGAGTCCTAAATGCGGCAGATATTTAATAAGCTTTCTGTTTTGATTCATAGTTAGGTTCTTATGAAAACCAACGTATTAATTCGGTAATGGAGTAGAGAGGGTCGACACCCTCTATAGCAGCTCCCTGTGAGCATAGGTTGTATATTCGAGTGTTTTTATTTTGTAGGGAGATTTCCTCCAGGTTACGCAAATAGCTGTACATCAATTGGTCGGTCAATATTTCATTTCCATACGTATTTTTTATTTTCACAGGTTTTTTCTTTTGAAATTTTTCTTGATGTAGCTTGTTAAGCTGCGCGGAACCGGATATTTGAGAAGAGAGTTGTTGATTGAACCGGCTGTGTTTTGAATAATAACGATCTCCAGTCAATGCGCAATCCTGTCCAATTAGGAAAATGGGATCGCATCCAAATTGAATTAACGCATCGACACCCAGGCAAGCTACCGACCCGCCTGCTTGTGTAATTCCTTTTTTTTCTATTTCCTCGTGCTGACCAAGCGCATGGCCATCTTTGTAAATTACGAAGTGGTCACCGGGAAAAGTTTTTAATACATTGTGGTTCGCGGTGGGAGTGAAAATCAATTTCGTGGAACCATTAGTATAACCTGAAAAATGGAATGCACTCTCATATTGCGGATCAAGAGAAAATACATAATCAGGATGTATTCCATTTTTAAGAAGAATGGGAAATGCTGTGTCGACACAAGTTAAGACGAAACTATCTTGTAGGTGCTTAAGATAAGGCAATACGGTATCAAGGGAGGGG
>JAJDBA010000079.1 GCA_029261675.1 Nitrospinaceae bacterium | reverse complement strand
CCCCGCCATATGTCCTCTTTTTAGTGTATTTGGGCAATTCTATTAGTAAAAAAGCATTGATTTTGCTAGTATAAGAGGTTTAACGTCCTCTATTTCAAATAGAAGCAATCAGATGGCGGATAGCAATATCCCTTAACTTTTTAATTTTAATCTGGAAAAAAATGCAGCATACCATTTCAGTACTCATGAATAACCATTTCGGTGTTCTATCTCGCGTATCAGGTCTTTTCAGTGGTCGCGGATTCAATATCGAAAGTCTCAATGTTGCCGAAACATCGGACCCTAATATTTCGCGTATGACCATTGTCACCATTGGCGATGATGCCAAGATCGAACAGATAACCAAACAGTTAAATAAGCTCGTTGATATTATCAAAGTCCTCGACTTGACACATGAAAACTTTGTCGACCGCGAACTCGTACTCATAAAGATGAACGCCGAAACTCGCGTTCGTGAAGAAATGCTTCGGATAGTAGACCTGTTCCGGGCCAAAGTGGTGGACGTCAGCCCTTCCACCTACACCATTGAAATTACCGGCGACGAAGGCAAAATAAACAGCTTCATTGAACTCTTGACTCCATTAGGAATCAAAGAAGTTGTTCGTTCAGGAAGGATCGCCATCGGTCGTGGAAATAAATCGCTCAACTAACACTAGTTTATAGATAAGGAGAAAAGTTTTGTCTAAGATTTACTACAACAAAGACGCAGATATTAAAGTCATCAAGAAAAAAACCATCGCTATCATCGGTTACGGTAGCCAGGGCCACGCCCATGCCCGCAACCTACATGACAGCGGCATGAAGGTCATGGTCGGCCTCCGAAAAGGCAGCGCCCATTGGAAACGCGCTGAAAAAGACGGATTGAAAGTAACCACCGTTCCTGAAGCTACCAAAAAGGCTGATATTCTGATGATCCTCATTCCCGATGACAAACAACGGGACATGTATGAAAACGATATTGCACCTCATCTACGAAAAGGCCAAGCCATTGCTTTTGGGCATGGATTCAATATCCACTTCGGTCAGGTTGATCCGCCAAGTAATGTCGATGTATTTATGGTTGCGCCTAAAGGCCCCGGCCATTTGGTACGCCGTACTTACGAGCAAGGTGCTGGTGTGCCCTGCCTCATGGCGGTTCATCAAAACGCAACCAAGAACGCTAAGAAAATCGCTTTGGCTTATGCAAAAGGAATTGGCGGTACACGCGCCGGTGTTCTGGAAACAAACTTTAAAGAAGAAACAGAGACCGACCTTTTCGGCGAGCAAGTTGTATTGTGTGGCGGCGTTACCGAGCTGATTCGCTCCGGTTACGATACTCTTGTCGATGCAGGTTACGATCCGAATCTCGCTTACTTCGAATGTCTGCACGAACTCAAACTTATTGTGGACCTGATTTATGAGGGTGGAATTGGCAACATGCGTTATTCCATCAGCACCACGGCCGCTTATGGTGATGTCACCCGTGGACCACGCATCATCACTGATGAAACCCGAGCGGAGATGAAGAAAATTCTCGGTGAAATTCAAAGTGGTACTTTTGCAAGAGAGTTCATCCTGGAAAACCAGGCCAATCGGCCCATGTTCAACGCATTGCTGAGAAAAGGCAAAGAACATCGCGTTGAGCAAGTGGGAGAAAAACTGCGCAAGATGATGCCTTTCGTTGGCAAGAAATTAGAGTAAGGGCAAAAACTTATGCGCAGTCCCATAGCCAAAGAAGGCTTTATATTCGTCATTCCGCTGGCTTTTTTAGCAGCGGCGTTTTATTCATTCTCTTATTACTGGGTTGCAGGTCTATTTGAAGGACTGTTCCTTTTCTGTGCCTGGTTTTTTCGAGACCCTGAGCGAAACATCCCGCAGGAGCCCAATGTAATTGTCTCCTCTGCCGATGGTAAAGTGGTCGAAATTATCAAGGAGAGCGATCCGTTATTACCGAACGAGAATTATACGCGGATAAGCATATTTTTGAACGTTTTCAACGTGCATGTGAATCGTGTACCTATTGCTGGTAAAATCGAAGCAGTGCGGTACAATAAAGGTAAGTTTTTGAACGCTGCCAGTCACAAGGCTTCGTTGGATAATGAGCAAAATGCGATTCTGTTGGACAACGGCAGTACCAAAATATTAGTCAAACAGATCGCAGGCTTGATCGCCCGCCGTATCGTTTGTTGGGCTAAAGAAAATGACGATTACGAATTAGGGCAAAGATTTGGTTTGATCCGTTTCGGTTCACGGACTGACATATTCGTCCCAGAAGGTACGACAATAAAAGTTAAAGAAGGCGATATTGTCAGCGGTGGTAGTTCAATCATTGGATACCTAAAATAAGATGACACCAAGAAAAGGCATACATATACTCCCCAGTCTGTTCACAACGGGGAATGTGTTTTGTGGATTCTACGCATTCGTCGCTGTTTTGAACGATGACTTCTATCATGCCGCCTGGGCAATTGCGATAGGGATGATCTTCGATGGGCTCGATGGTCGCATCGCACGACTGACAAAAACCACCAGCGCTTTCGGAATGCAATATGACTCTTTGGCCGACATCATCACTTTTGGTATGGCGCCGGCTTTTCTTGCCTACGCTTGGGTTTTAAAACCTTTTGGTAGATTAGGGTGGATGGCGGCTTTCCTCTTTTTACTTTGTGCAGCTCTCCGGCTTGCGCGCTTCAACGTCACTACATCAGATGTTCGCGGTTCGCATTTCATTGGGCTGCCTAGTCCAGCCGCTGCCGTTGTGGTTGCTTCGATTGTCATTGCATTTGAAGATTTATTTGCAACGCGGATCAATCCATTTGTAATGGTTCTGGTCATTTATATTTTAGCGTTTCTTATGGTCAGCAACATCAAGTACCCTGCATTTAAAAAACTGGATTTTAAAAAGCGTGTTGCCTTTTCACGCTTTCTATTCGTCATCTTATTTCTATACATTCTTGCGACCATCCCACGAGTGGCCCTGTTTATAATAGCCATCACCTATACTGTGATTGGGCCGATTGGGTTGCTGGTTAAAAACAAAGAAGAAGCACCCGAAGAAACCTCTACATCTACTCAACAACAATAAAAAATGTCCTGGTTAGATAAATTAAAAGCCGGTATCGGCAAAAAATCCCCAAAAGATGAAGACCTATGGGTCAATTGCAAAAAATGCAAAGAGCAAATCTACATCGCGGAACTGGAAGACAACCTAAAAGTCTGCCCGAAATGTGAATATCACTTCCGCCTTGATGCCCGACAACGCATCCATTTACTGATCGACCACGAAACATTTATAGAACACGATCAAAACCTGACATCGCCCGATCCGCTAAAATTCAAAGACACCAAAAAATATAAAGACCGGATGCGTGCAACCATAAAGAAAAACGCGACCAACGATGCCATCATTACTGGCTCCGGCGAAATAGAGGGGGTTGCTATAGAGGTTTGTGTCTTTGATTTCAGCTTTATGGGTGGAAGCATGGGGTCTGTCGTCGGTGAAAAAATAACACGATCCATTGAACGGGCCATCGATAATAATATGCCAGTGATTATCGTCAGTTGTTCTGGCGGTGCGCGCATGCAGGAAGGCATCTTTTCACTCATGCAAATGGCAAAAACCTCATCGGCATTACAACAGCTTAGCGCGAAAAAAATCCCTTATATTTCTATCCTAACCGATCCTACGATGGGCGGAGTGTCAGCAAGCTTTTCTATGCTAGGAGATATCATTCTTGCCGAACCGGGAGCATTGATAGGCTTTGCCGGGCCACGAGTTATTGAGCAAACCATCAAACAAAAGCTGCCTGCTGGGTTTCAAAGAGCCGAGTTCCAATTAGATCATGGCCTCATTGATAATGTTATCCACAGGAAAGAATTGAAATCGACGCTGGTCCGAATCCTCACTATGTTGCAAAATTCGCCGCAGGATGTACCATCGAAAGAAGAGAAAATTCCAAAACTCACCAATCCTCCAGAAGTTCTCGGCGCCTAATAGTACACAAGAGATGGAACACACCTCTATTTAAATCATCTATTTCACAGCTTAAAGAGTGAAAT
>JAJDBA010000078.1 GCA_029261675.1 Nitrospinaceae bacterium | reverse complement strand
TCGAGGAAGAAGCATTTTATAATACCCGTTGTAGAATCTGCTGGTTGTACGTCGCTCTCCGCGAGGGGGCGTAGGGGAAAAGCATTTCAAAGTCGCGGTTGTCCGGCCAACAGGTTGCCCGTTGCCCCACCGCGAGGTGGTGCCGGAGGTGGGATTCGAACCCACAGCCCCTTGCGGGGTACGGATTTTAAGTCCCTTTTATGCACCAATAAACTATTGATTTTTAATGTATATTTCATTTAAAAAATGTGTATGTGTAAGAAACTGTGTAAATCTTGACCGATTTTAGACCCTATCTAACCTGCTATAGAGGCCTCTGAGAGATTTCACCTATTTCCCTTATCCAAGGGACCTTTTTTCTTTTAGCCTGCTTCGTCTAGAGCCACCGTCGCCCTCATCAATTAGGGGCGATGTGATCCAGGAAGCATGGCAATAGTCTGCTTTGGTGGTTAATCGGAGTGGCCCCGGTATTACAAGAGTAAAGCACCAAAACTTCCAATAGGGCTTATTGACCAAAATAAATAGCTGCTAAAATAGCCTCCTAAACCTCACGCCAAACGGAGGGACTGTTAAGCCAAAGCCATACCTGCGAAAGTTATTTGTGACGATTTAAAGCTTTGTTCATTTTATATACAGTTAGCGCCATATCTGCTGCTCTGGCAACGAAGCCAAATATCTTGCCATTAAGTGGGCGTATCTCAACCGGAGTGCCATCCACGAAAAGTATTATTATTGTTGTATTCCCCTCAGATTGTGTCGAAGAGAATTTGAGATTGGTTACCCCTCTTTTGTGAAATGATTGAGTAAGCACACTGCGAATAGTGGAAAAGGTTATGTCTGGATTTTCTTCCATATTTACATAAACGCCGACACTTTTCGAATGATTTAATGTATAGTTTTGAGCCTCGTCCATAGCACAAATAAACTTACCCTCTGCAGAAAAACCTTTAACGTTAGCATCCGCAATACATTCTACATAGCTAGGGAACGGTCCTTTTTCTACTGAAGAGGGAATATTAGATGGCTCACTAATTAATTTCCCTTCCATTCTTTCGGTGATGAATCCTTTGTTCAATGCCAATTGAATAAATCTCTTTTTCTCTTTAGTGACGACTTTTGGGCGTGTTGCGATTCCCCGAAGCCCCCAAGATTTTAATACATCGCCTGTCCGGTCTAAAGTTAAATCGGCAACACTATGACCTTGGCCTGTCTTCCTCATGGAACGTGACATAATTAAGGCATCAACTTTAGATCCAATTCTTTCATTGTCCCAATCTATAATGTATTTTTTTGCTTTCTCACTCCCTTGGTTTGCTGCTTTTCGCAACCATGCGTCAGCTTTTTCAGGGTCAGCCTTAGCACCGTTGTTGCCTCTATATATAACTCCAAGGTTAAACTGAGCGCCCACATCACCCTGTTTGCCAGCATGTAGATACCACTTTATTGCCTCTTCTTTATCCTGCTTAACACCCGTACCGTTGAAATACATATTAGCAAGATTAAATTGAGCGTTTGCATATCCTTGTTCAGCCGCTTTTAGATACCAATTTGCGGCCTCCTTTAAGTCTTTTTGTACACCCGTACCTTCAACGTACATAAGACCAAGATGATATTGAGCCTTAGCGTACCCCTCTACTGCCGATTTGCGGAACCATTGGGCTGCCAAATTTAAATCTTTATTTCCTCCCTTTCCAAAATAATATATTTCCCCTAAATGATTCTTGGCTTGAGAGTTCCCTTGTTCGGCAGATTTTTCAATCCATTTTAAAGCTTCATTGAAGTCCTTTTCAACGCCCTGACCATCAAGGTATTGGAGGCCAAGACCAAGCTGTGCATCAGAATGACCTTGTTCCGCAGCACTACGCAGAAATTTTACAGCTTTAAACTCATCTTCATTTACCCCTTCACCCTTAGCATAAATAAGGCCCAGATTAAATTGGGCCTCAACGTTTCCATTATTGGCGGATTTTTCAAGCCACTTAAATGCTTCCTTTTCATTTTCCCCAATTCCCTGGCCATTGAGGTACATATTCCCAACCATATTTTGAGCTTCAACATGATTGTTTTTTGCCGCCTTTAAAAGCCAGGCAAAAGCTTCCTCATCACTTTGAGGAACACCTACTCCTTGAGAATAATACCGTGACAATTGATATTGAGAGGTGGTATCACCCCTTTCAGCGGCCTTTTCATACCATTCGGCAGCTTTTTTATAATCTTTTTCTACCCCCAACCCAAATTCATATAAAACGGCAATTCCATATTGAGCTTTTATTGAGCCTTGCAAAGCAGACTTTTGATACCAATACATGGCTTTCTGGTAATTTTTTTCGATCCCTTGACCATTGTAATAAAGGATTCCAAGACTGACTTGAGCTGAAGAATTGCCCTGCTCAGCAGCCTTTGAGTACCAATCTGCAGCTTGAAACATATCTTTCTCCACTCCCACTCCGAATTGATAATAATCTCCAATTCGATCTTGAGCCTTTGCGTTACCCTGGTTGGCACTTTTTAAATACCATTTTGCTGCTTCAGCATACTTTTCCTCAGTGTGATACTTAAAACCCAAGTCATATTGAGCTTGCGCATCTCCCTGCTCAGCGGATAGGGTTAACTGTTCAAATGTTTTTTCTTCTTGGGAATACGCGGGATGGAATGAAAAAAGCATAAGGGAGAGAATGATTAAAGCTGAAATTTTTAGCTTGTTCATAGACCTTTTTTAAATGAAGGGGTATTGGAATCTAGACAAATGATTATTTTTGCAAATGAAACTTAAAAAAATCACTCTTGAATAGCTAAATTTTCAGTCTGAAAATGCCTCATCTCATCAGACACGTTTTTATAGGACTCTTCACTTAGAACAGAGTATTTCCTGTCAAATGTAATAACTTTCCCACCAAAATCAACACCAGCGTCATCAACCAAACCTAACACCAACTGCCTTCCCTCAGGGCGATTATCCAATATGAAACCTAACATCTTTTTCAAATTAACCAAGTCTTGTTCCTGTTGATTTGGAGCGTCTATAACAATTGGGAAGTATGTTGCATTTCCATTTTCCTGTATCACACTAAGAGCCGTAAAAAAATAAGCTAAAACAGCTCTCGGAAGATCACTACCACTCTCTTCAATAGAAGCATTGATACTTTTGAATACCCCGTCGCTTAAAGAGTGTACATCAAGCTTGAAAGTGTTTTTTCTTAGGATTTCACTGTACCCCGCTAAAATATTTTTGCGATGCTCGGGATCATCATACAGCTTCATCTTTTCTTTGATTTCTTCTATAAGAGTATCAATGCTATCTATTTCATTCCTATAGATTTCACCTTCCTTATCTAGATGAGCTATTAAAGATTTTTTTCCTTCAATTTCAATAAGGTCCTTGAGCTTAACGTCTCCTTGCCTCTGCGATAGGATATCTTTGATCTGTAAAATGCTCTCTGAATTCTTACCCAGCAGGAGCTCAGTTTTTGCAATTTCTTTTTCCACATTTTTCAAATCTTCCCTTAGAGAGGAAAGCAAGTCAGAACATGTTTCTGTATCTTTGGCAATTTCAAAGCGTTCGGAAAATGAGTTTTCATATTGAGCGCCACATGTTGGACAGCCTATTGAATCATCGTCATTTCCAGATGAAAATTTGTAGTCATCACTCAATTCATCATGAGTTTTAGAAACTATCTCAATCTGGGCTTCTAAACGAATTTTCTCGGTCCTTAACTCTGTCATTGATTTTCTGTACTTACCCTCCAAAAGCTTTAAGTCATCACATCCCTTAAGAAGCCGCTCTATTTCTTCCCGAAAGTTATCTATATCAATATCAAAATCTACCCTTGAAAAGTCTTTATAAGTTTTATCACGCACTGATTTAATAGCGGCGACTTGGCGTTCAGGCTCATCCTTATCCCCTTCGTAAATTTTTCGCGTTGCGTCCAGCTCATACCATTTGTCTGGCCTAATTCCAAAATGATAACCTGAGACTTTTTGTTTCCAATATGCAAACTGAGCAAGATTGGTAAAAGAGCACCAGGTGCCGGTCCAACCTTTATCCTGATCGATATAGAAAGGAAGCATGAGATAGGCAGGGGGTGGGATAATCAGCTTATCCTCTCTATCGGTTAGTTTAAGTTTAAAGTCAAAAAGCTTGGCTAAGGCAGGGGCTAGCTCCAAGGTAACACTTGAATATGTACCGATTTGCTTATCGTTATTATCAAATAGAGTGAATGAATTGCGATGTCTGTATATAGAGTAAGGCACTTCGTCTAATTCGAACCTCATCAAAATGGCCACATCTGCCTCTATCCATTTTTGATGTCTTTTATGTGGATTTGCGCCAAAAACATATTGAATGTCCTTTATTACAGACGATTTTCCAGTGTCATTCTCTCCCTGAATTATCGTCACCTTGGGGTCGAACTCGATTTTCTTTGCTTTCTTTTCTCGATGCGATACGAGAAGCATGTTTATTAACCGCAAGTTTTTCATTTAACTTTACCCGCAGGTTTCGAATTAGACGTCTGTATTGAATCATCTTTTATTGCCTCATGAAGAATCGCGTCATTAATATAATCCTCACTAAAATCGTCCCCAAATTTTTTTACTAATTCACTTGATGCATTTTTCAAAAGTTCCCCAAAAGTACCAGAGCTAAAATTATCGACGAACTTCTTGATTTCAAGACGTACTGCTTCCCGAAACTGCATGAATAACTCGTTCTCCACATCCATTCTATCCACGACATATCGCCGCCAATTCCCTCTGACTTTTTTCCGTTGGATAAAATCATAGCCTTCAGATGTTAGTAATTGGTTGGCTTCGTCCCATAATTCGCTGTCACGACGTTCTAGCAAAACAGTATTTACCATATCCTGAAAATTTGAACGACCTATGCATTTGTAATCCTGAAACTCGTTAACTTGAGAAATCGTTTTTTCGCAATTTGTTTTACGCCTTATCTCATCAAAGAAAGTTTTGTAAACCAATGAATATTGCACTTCACTATCTGGGTATTTTTTTTCAAAAAATTCTACAATTTTCCCTTTTGTTATTGTGGTATGGTCGCTCGGTCGTAAATCGGTTTTTTTCACAACAATATTTTTTAATCCAACAATATCGCAATACTCCTGCCCACTTGGTTCGATGGCTAAATGAATTTCCTCTTTATCTTTATCCGATAAATTCGAGAACGAAACCATTTCGTGATCAATCGCTTTATCACCATTTTTAAGCTTGCCTGATAACCCTTGGTTCGATGTAAAAACTAAACTTTGCACATTTTCTGGAAATTGAAGATAGTTAGAATACAGTTTGCTTAAAACTGATTTAGAACTATCCCCGTCCACCGGTTTGGTAAGCAATTTAATTGTCCAGTTTCCTGATGATTTTGATTTTACTTGATAAAAAATTGCACCTGAGGGGTTAGCTTGTGAGTTGAGCACAACAACATCCTCGTGGTGCTCAAATACCATGAGGTAGTCTTCATTATTGGCATGCAAAACTAATAGTTCGCAGAGAGACCAGTTTTTCTGAAAGTCAAACCTGTTTGCCGATCTAGCACCACTTGACTCACGTACTGGCTTGTCAATGAAGGTTTCTAAGAAAACATTGCTCATAACCTAAATCTCTTTCTAACTTTAAACCTTTTTTTAATTTCGAAAGGATTTATTCACAATAGGCTGTTTGCGGAATTATGCTGGCCCAACGAACGTCCGCTGGCAGTTAATATACCGCATTAATTAAGTATGCTGAAGAAAAACAAGAGGCCTAAAAGCCAAAATATTTTCAGACATTGTTAAATACCCACTATCCTCCTTCATTCATCCCTCAACCGTTCTGGCCTTTCAATTTAGGTTTTACAGCATCGGAATTGTTTCCACGCAAGGGCGGACCTCCTCCACTTTGTTGCATCCCTGCGGGTGCGGGAACCTGCCGTTACTGCTCCTCCTGAACATCATGAAAGGCCCGGATGGCTCGGGTTTAAGAAATAAGGAGGAAAAAATGGAACATTTGATCGTCATGCACGAACTGGAAGGTTTGAGCGAACAAGAACTTCTCGCCCTTTACCGGAAGGTCTATAACATCGTGGTTGCCAGTGAACGGAACTCACCGGACCGGAGAAACGCCCTCGCCTCGCTCGAAAATATCATCCGCGCACTAAATAACCTGAGAGCTCGTAAATATGATTTCTCACACGATCCGGAGATTTAATCCCCAGACTCAAAGTGATTCCTTTCTATTTATTTTCAAAGTTTTGCAGCCGATGTTTTCTACACTCACCCTTTAAAGCATGCTCGGAAAAAATTCGTCGCTATTTACGCGCCTAATTTCCTTAGAATTTCCTCGAACAAAACATTTTGCAGCTGAATGGCTTCAATGGCCTTCTTCTCGGAGAATAGATATTCACGTAAAGCAGCCGAACGGCCCTGGGCTACTGCCAAAGAATCCATGGAATGTCGGCGTTCAGACAGGTGTTCGCTGCGAGCCTCAACATGGTTTCTTATAAGTTCTAGGTCAATATTGGGTCTTGACTCGAATGACTGTCGCAAGAGATTCATCATGCTGGAATCGTCTGCCGAAATGATTTCGTCCAGGATTTGTGCATATTTGCCCTCAATCATGAACGCCTCAAGCTCTTTATCAAACTGGGATATTTTTGCAGAGTATTCGCTGCGGCGTTCCGCGGGAACGTTTCCCTCTTTAGCGATGGCATTTAAAATAAATTGGATAAATCCAATAAAAGTATGAGCGTCTTTAAAATCACATTCAGGAAATTCATTTGCGATTCTTTTGGCGATGGGGGAAAGCTCCTTCGCACAATTATTCGAGAATTCCGTTTGAGCCGCAGATAGTGTAAAAACTCTGTCTCCATCTAGAGCAGACATCTCCTCGATATTTTCTAGGGCTAATTTTTCTTGAAACACCGTGTTAGTGATGTCCTGCAATTCCTCTAGGGAGTCGATTGTTTCTGGGGTTGTTCGATCAACGGGGGTCTTTTTAAAAATTAAGGATCCCGCATTCATATATAACTGCGCAACAAGCGCTGAACAAAAGGTCCCGTGGTTCTTAATCTTGGGTAAGATTGGGATAGGAAACGGGGACTGAATTGCTTGGATGAATGAATAATCACGGCCTATTTCACTTAGGGCAAGCCTGCCAGCCTTACGGGCTATCTCATAATCCGGATATCGAAGTACCCGCACGTTCGCGATATCATGCGCAAAACAGCGAGCAAGCGACAAGGTGCTTACTCCCGTTCCAATAGCTTCCACAAAGGTTGGAGACCTTGAACATACTAGAGCGTGACTAAAACGCCCTAGTGTAGCAACCCTAATAGCTCCTGATTGTATTAACCCTTGAAGATCTTTGCTTTCGACGTTTCGGGTAAGGAGAATATCGCCGGATCGGATATCGTGGACATTGGGAAGGTAAACCATCCTTCCATCATATTTAGTTTGGCGTTGAAACTGGGCCATAAATTTCAGAATCCTATGCTGTGAATCCAATTAATATATTGTTAATAATATTATCTCCCATAATCTAAACCTTGGTCAAGGTTGTCGCCATGGCCGCCCCTTTGTTTGATACGTTTCCAGTCGGCCACGGTTTTATCCGGCTTCTTAGTCTCGCTCTACCCTTTGTCTCCGCTCGAAAATATCCTTCGCGCACTCAATAACCTGAGGGCCAGCAAATACGAACTCTCACCAGGTCCGGGGAACTAATCCTCGGTCAATCCCTGTCCAGGTCTTTACCAGAGCAAAAATTGCAACCCGCCCAAGAACTGGCTTCCATATCTCCTGTATTGGGATCATTACACCAGCCACACCTTTCTAAAAACTCAAAAACTTCAAAGCAAGATGTACATATATATTCATTGTTTTCAGTCCGGGCTACAGTATGGTAACCATCGCAATAGTCACAATTCCCCTCATCGTATGAATCATCACCATCTTTTGTGGCAGTATAAGCGGCCCCAGCATCAATTAATACTTTTACCAAATCATCTGGTTCATATTTTTTTTTGCAGCTTTTGCAAACAGAAAACCCTTCATCTTCAAAAAACACATGGGAATCGCAATCCTCACACTCAATTTGCAAACATGAATTCTTAAGATTACAAACCATGCATTCAGATTTGTAAACTGTGTCCTTATCTTTAGAATGTTTTTTTGCTTTGAAGCCACAGGAGGGGCATTTTCTAATTAAAATCCCGACCCTTTTCTGATTTTTTATCTCGTCTTTTAAATTGTCAAATATGATTTTCAAAAACTCGTGAAATTTCCTCAGTGATTTGTCTATATCTGAAATCCTGTCTGACCAGGGAGCAAAGGTGTTTTTCCACTGCTCCCTCAAAAGGGTATGCAGGAAATACCATGCGGTAAGTTGCTTTTTAATTATTTCCTGCTTTTGTTTACTATCAGCATCAGGCGAATGAGCCTTATGGAAGAAATGAATCATTTTATTTCGATCTTTGGCCACGCCCTGAAACTCTTCAAGGGCTCTTTTTGATAATCCACTGCGAACAACTTTGTCTAATCTGCTCGCGGCTTCATCAAGAGACACAGATTTAAAATCCCCAGCAACAAACTTATCCCAATCCGGCTCCTTACCCTTAGCTATGACCAATGTCCAGTGCTCTTCCATCAATCGCGCTTTTATGAAAAGTTCAAGCGAGGCGTGGAAATGAATCACTGAGTATTTTGGATGCTCATTTAGTTCATCAATCGCCTTTTCCAAAAAATCCAGAGCGTTTTCAACCAAGCGATCGAACATTGTTTTTTTATCCATAAGAACCTATAGGGTTATGGTATTTGTCTTACGGTAATGAGAAATCGTTCTGCATCTTTTAAAACGATTTCTTTTAGGTTTTGTAAGAGGTTAGCATGAATTTACCGCCCGTAATCTATATCTCGATCGCGGTCTTTGTCGCGATTGTCGCCGGAACCGCGTCGTTGTTCTATGCGTTTCCAATCAGCCACGGTCTTCTCCAGTTTCTTAGCTTCTTTCTCCCGCTCGGTTTCGCGTTCCTGTAAATCAACATCTTCGATTTTTCTGGTTTCTCTGTGCTTGCTCTTCAATTCCGTTAACGATTCCTTACGTTTTTCCTTAACCTGGTCATATTTCGGTTTTAAGCGTTTCTGAGTAGCCCCCTCTTTCCCCTGCACTTCTTTCCGGTATTCTGCATCCAACGCCCTCTGCTCGGCCTTATGGCCCTTGGTGAGTTCATTTCTTGCCTTGTCCTGCCTTCGCCTCATGGTACCGGTGATGTCGATTTTGGTGAATACACGGGTTAAGAATTTACTTTGCTTTGAATCCAAGGCCTTAGCCTGATCCTCTTGCCGCGCTTTTAATCTTTCCCGCTCGGGAGCAAATTTCTGCTCTGTCCAATCCCGCGCCAGTTTGAAGTCGGATTGCTTTTGCTTGTTCAACGCATCCAACTGTTTCCGAAACACCTGCTTGATCTGGCGTTCTTCTAATGTTCTCTGCCGCTCGTTGGCAACGATTTCCTTCTCCAGCACCAAGTCTTTGTGGCGTTGTTTCTTCTCAAACTGCGCCCACACCCGCGTTTCAAAATTCTTGGATCGTGACGCCCGCTCCAAATTAATATCAATGATCTCCTGATTGCGTTCCTTTCGTGTCTTCCCATCGTCAATGGACGGGTAATCTGTCGTCCATCCATCACCTCTCCAATTGGAGCGTTTGCCTTTGGGCCGGACCTTCGATTCGGGCCGATGGATCATTTTGTCTATATGCTGTCCCTTCGGCCCCATATGAATCTGCGGCTCGCGGTCGATGCCCTGCGCTTCCAAGGTCCGCCGGTCCACACGGACGTCATGCCCGGCCCTCTCCAAGGACAAATTAGCGTGATGCTCCCAACGCTCGCGTACCCAATCGATGGCCTTAGGACCCGGCAACCCGTCCTTTTGCCGGTCACGCAGATTGTCGGACAAACGCAATACACGACGTCCCGTTTTTAAATCGCGGTCGCGGACGGTAATATGGACGTGCGGATTGTGCGCGTCCTTGTTCATCTGGTGGATGGCCGCATACCAGGGCACGCGCCCGCCGGTAAGATCGCCCATGAACTCCCGGACCACCTCCATCCGCTGGGATTCGTCCAATTCACGCGGGAGGGCAATGCGGATTTTGTCGATCACGCGGGCGTTCTTGCGATCCCTCCGCTCACTCGAATCCAGAAAGGTTCGGGCGGCCACCGGGTCCTCCGGCATGGCATGGGCGAAGAGGATTGGCTCCGCATCTTCGCGGGCGATATATCGGATGTGCGCCCCGGCGGTTCCAGCCGCATGGGTGGTCCGCCCGATGCTTTTGAGATTACAAGAATAGATCGCCATACCACTTACCCCATAAGCAATGATCCATTGCCGTGCTCCCCAGAGCACACTCCCCACCGCAATCGCGCCGGAATAATTTCCGGAAGCCGATTGCGTCGGCTCCAAGGCCGAAACTTCATTTTGGTCACTCGTTTAGAAGCCTGCCGACCAAAATGCTCGCCCCCCAGGGCGACTGGCCAAAGCGCTAAATGGAAGTTTGGAGATGGGAAAAGGGGGCCCATCTGAACGCCCATTTGGGAGCTTTTGGCCAGCATCCAAGCCGGCCTCGATGGCCGGAATTGGATGCCTCAAGACGGCTCTCAAGAGCCGTCCAGCGCACGGGTTGAGGGCGAATTTATTCGCCACTGTTACTCAACCCAAAAGTGCGCTCTACGAATTAACATAACTATAGGTTAGCATATCCCACCTATCCAATTGAAGTGTAAATACGGACGTATTCACCTTAAGGTTGTACTACCTTTGAACTATGAACAAATTTACAAAGTTTACAAATGTTGTAGATGCCGCTATGCTGGTATGAGTAGAACATCACGAGATACAGGAGCGAAAAGAATGCGACGATTATCTATAGAGGTGACCCCGGAGCAACATCAACGGCTGAAAGCCGTCGCCGCCCTCCAGGGCAAGACCATAAAAGATTACGTTCTCGAACGTGCCTTGCCTCCGTTCCCTGATATGGGTTCTATGTCCGATGAAGAGGCTATCGCCAAGCTGGAGGATTATCTGAAACCGCGAATTGAGTCCGCCAGGAAGGGGGAGTTTGCTTCCCGGTCGGTCGAAGAGATATTTGAGGATGTGAGGCAGGATCGGAAATAATGCGGCCTTATGAATTAACGAAGGACGCCGAAGCCGATCTCGAAGGGATCGCCCATTATACTATTGAGGAATGGGGCGAGGCCCAAGCTGAGGATTATCTTGGGAAAATCAGCCAGTGTTTCAAGAAAATCGCGGAGAGGACGGTCGTTTCGCGGACCTTTTCCGAGAAATTTCCCGATGCGCAGGTAGTCCGCTGTGAGCATCATTATATATTCTATATATATCCCGAAGGCGAGAAACCCATCATCTTCGCCGTCCTCCACGAACGGATGGATTTGCTTACTCGGTTTAAGGACCGACTTTGATAGCTACCTGTCAACCAATTTTTCAGAGATCAAACTAAAGGTTTACTTACAATTCATTAATACGCCATTATTGTCTGAGCATAGGTTGTTTTTCTTCTCCTGAAGCGCCTTTATTTTTTCTTTTGTGGTTTCAAGTTCTTGCTTAATATGGCCATGCTCCTTTTCAAGCTCTAGTTTTTTCTTTATTACAGTTTCGGCCCTTTCCAAAGCATCTTGTCTATCCGAAAGCATTCTATTTCTCTGGCGTAAGATTTCAATATCTTGATTAATTTCCTTGATATCTTCATCTAATACATCAATTTCCGCTTCTGTCTTTTCAATTAAACCATCCAATGATTTGCTAAGGTGCTTCCTAACTTTTCTTGTAAGCCATCCAAGGTAAGACGAGTCCTTTGAAAGGTTGGTTGAGTTGATTACATCTTTTTCAATCAAATCCAATTCCACATTAAGGGGCTTTGTATAGGTAGACATGTAAAACCCATTACCAAATATCTGAAGCGATGGGTTATTAATATTGATCTCTAATCGATTTTCAAATATTTCTTTAACTGCTTTTGGATATGAGTGGGAGTCGACTACAATTAATTTAGTCGTGTACTTCTTATTCTTTAGATTAGAAAGTAAGGTTTCCAATTTTCGACTTAGCTCTAATATTTTTCGGTTTTTTTTCTCTTTATAAATAATAAGAACCGAGTCAGCCTCAGAAAAATTCCTATACAGATTTAAAATAGTTTTGGCATCATCTAAAACGATGTCTAAAGTATTTTTATTTAAGAATAAAGTGGGGTTTTTGGTCTTAAACAAATTTTTTTCGGTTTCAATTTGGTTGTTCCCCAAGGCTTTTAAATATAATCTTGTAGACTGATTAAAATCCTTTTTTATTTCCTCTCCTTTTGCATACATGGCTCCCATTTTAAAATAGAATAGTTTGAATTTTTCAGAATTGTGATGAAGGTTTTTTTCCGCCTTTTCATACAAAATAATGGCTTTGTTTAAATCCCTTTCGACCCCAATTCCTTTTTCGTAAATATTACCTAATGCTTCAATTGCATTTGAATGGTTTTGTTTTGCAGCTGAAGCTAAGAGATTTATTCCTTTATCAACATCTTTAGAAACCCCCTTTCCTAAAAGGTGCATTTTCCCTAGTTCAAATTGCGCACCATCGAATCCTTTTTCTGAAGATTTCCCGTACCACTCTCCAGCTTTTATCAGATCTTTTTTTGTTCCTTTGCCAAATCGATAAAGGTTTCCTAGGTTATACTGGGCCTCTGCGTTTCCATTATTTGCCCCCTTTTGATACCAGTTGAAAGCCTTCTGTTCATTCTTTTCCGCTCCTTGGCCATTTTCGTATATAAACCCAACATAATTTTGGGCTTCAGAGTGACCCTGTTTAGCGGCTTCAAAAAACCATTTGAATGCCTCATGTTGACTCTTTTCTACACCATAACCCTTCCAAAATAACCGCCCAAGAATAATTTGAGAATTTACATCCCCATGCTTTCCTGCAGTTAAAAATAACTTAACTGCTTTATCTAAATCTTTCAAAACTCCCTTTCCATTTAAATACAGTGCACCTAAACTATATAAGGCTTGGACATTCCCGCTTTCCCCGGCTTTTTCATACCATATAACTGCTTTATCCAAATTCTTTTCTACTCCCTCGCCAAATTGAAATAAATTACCAATACTAAATTGGGCTCCAGCAAAACCCTGCTCAGCAGATTTTATGTACCATTTCGCAGCTTTACCTATATCTTTCTTCACTCCCACTCCAAATTGATAATAATCTCCTATTCGATCTTGAGCCTTTGCATTTCCTTGGTTAGCACTTTTTAGGTACCATTGGGCCGCTTTGGAATATTCTTCAGCAACGTCAAACTTATAGCCCAAGTCATATTGAGCTTGAGCATCCCCTGTCTCAGCGGCCTGAATTAATTGCTTAATTGATTTTTCTTCCTCGGCAAACCCAGGAACAATTGGAATCAAAACAATTGAAAGTGCAATAAAGAGAATGAGGATAAATCTGATCATAAAATACCTGTTTAGGTTAGTTTTGAAATTCGAATATTTCCGTAAAACCTAACAAATTGCATTACGAATTTCATCTTTAAAAAGGAAAATCGATTAAAAGCCCCTCTTATGAGGGGCTTAAAGGCGGCTTTAGGCCGCCTCTTGTTTTTCCTTTTGCAGGGAGTGGAGGTAGTCCACCGCGCGTTGGGCATGGGCGGCGGCGCGGAAGATTACCCGCGTGTCATCTTTCAGGACTTTTAGCCAGGAGGCGATATAGGATGCATGATCGTCGCGGGGCGTAAGCGTGATCTCAAGGTCGGCGCACAAGAAAGCTGCTCTAGAAAGGATAGCCCATTATACAATTGAGGAATGGGGTGAGGCCCAGGCGGAAAGTTATCTCGGGAAAATCAGCCAGTGTTTTCAGAAATTTGCGGAGGGAAAGGCTCAATCACGATCCTTTTCGGAGAAATTCCCCGATGCGCGGGTGGTCCGCTGTGAGCATCATTATATATTCTACATCCACCCCGAAGGCGAGAAACCCATCATCTTCGCCATCCTCCACGAAAGAATGGATATGCTGTCTAGGCTGAAGGATCGGTTCAAATGATCTATCCAGTATTTCGAATTATAGATTTAAAAGGCGACTTGCTATTTAATTGGCTTTTAACTCCATTTGATAAATTTTCACCAAATTTCCAATAGCTTTTTTCACCTCATCAGGCTTACTTCTATTTACTATTTTTCCAGTCTTGCTTTCATATATAGAAACAAATTTTTCTACATCCGGGGTTAAAAAATATTTGCCCCTTACATTTTTATATGCAGGCCAATATAATCGTTTTAAAAGGGTTTGAGCTTCTTTAATTTCTTCATTAATTTCATCTATTTTTTTATTATTGGAACTTATCTCACTATCCAATTGTCTGTTTTCAGCCTCCAATTGCTTAATTTCGTTTTTTATTCCTTTTAACTGATTTTCAATTTTCAATATCGATATGGCTAGGCTATTTCCTTGCTTCGCCGCTTTTCTGTACCATTGGATAGATTTTATTTTATCTTTTTCAACTCCGCGTCCCATTGAATAAAAATCGCCAATTCTTACTTGTGCATCAGAGTCTTGATGTTCTGCAGCTTGTTCATAAAAAAATGCGGCCTTTTTATAGTCTACCTTTACCCCATATCCACTTTCGTGAATTCGTCCAAGATAATAATGGCTCCTAGCATCCCTATCTTTAGTGGCTTTTCGAAATAACTTAATGGCATGAGCTTCATCCCTTTCAACACCTTCTCCTTTAAAAAAATTGACTGCGAGACGGAAATACACATCTTTGAGTTTTTTTTTAGTTCTGCTAAATCCCTTTGCTTTTTCGTACCATTCGGCGGCCTTTTCCAAGTCCTTGTCAACTCCCAAACCTCTCTCGTAAAGGCGTCCAATTCCAAACCGGGCATTATCTTTTCCTTGGCCGGCCCCCTTTAAATAATATTCCATTGCTTTATTGTAATCCTGTGGAACTCCGTTCCCCTTTTCGTAAAGAAGCCCTAGAAAAACCTGCGAACCTACATGCCCTTGTTCGGCAGAATTTTTATATAAATCAATTCCTTTTTCCTTATCCTTTTCCACTCCAAGACCATAAAAGTACTTTTTTGCTAATTTAGCCTGGGCTTTGGCGTCGCCTTTTTCAGCGGCCTGAATTAATTGTTCTATTGAATTTTCTTCCTCGGCAAATCCAGAGGTTGTTGGAACTAAAAAGAATACAATCGCTATATAAATAGCAATGAAAATTCTATTCATAAATGCCTTGTGGAGTAAATTTTGAAATTAGGAAATTTCCGTAGAGTTTAACAAATCACTTAAAGAATCTCATATATAAAAAGAAAGATCGATAAAAAGCCCCTCTTTCGAGGGGCTTAAAGGCGGCCTAGG
>JAJDBA010000077.1 GCA_029261675.1 Nitrospinaceae bacterium | reverse complement strand
CCACCCTTTCTCAGCCACTTCAACAGCCTTGAGTAACGCTCGGCCCTTGTTCATCGTTTCTTCGAATTCACTTTCAGGAACCGAGTCGGAAACAATACCTGCCCCAACCCCCAGATAGGCCGTTTGATCTTTAACAATGAGAGTACGAATCGCGATGGCCGTATCCATATTCCCTGAAAACCCGATATAACCCACCGCCCCGGCATAAAGCCCACGTCGAGTCGGCTCCAATTCATCAATTATTTCCATAGCACGAATTTTAGGAGCGCCTGAAACAGTTCCTGCTGGAAAGGTTGCTTCCAACACATCAAAGCAGTCCAATCCTTCTTTTAAGATACCTCGAACGTTCGAGACAATATGCATGACATGGGAGTAACGCTCGACAGAAAAACTTTCGTTGACCTCTACAGTGCTGATTTTAGCCACTCGCCCCAAATCGTTTCTACCCAAATCTACCAGCATGATATGTTCGGCCAATTCCTTTTCATCCTGCAGCAGGTCTTTTTCTAATGCCAAATCTTCTTCTTCGTTTTTACCGCGCTTTCTAGTTCCAGCGATGGGTCGCACTTCGACTTTCTCTTCTTCTAATCGCACCAGAATCTCCGGCGATGACCCCACTACCTCCATATCTCCAAACTTAAGAAAATACATATAAGGGGATGGATTGATCGTTCTCAAAGCCCTATAAATATCAAAAGCATTCTTTTTAATCGTAAAATTCAAACGCTGGGAAAGCACAACCTGAATGGCATCACCTTCCATAATATATTGCTTAACCTTATCCACCGCCTCTTTGAATTTTACTTTTTCAAAATTCGATTCGAACTCCAAATCAACTGCTTCTTTACTTTGCGGAGTCGGAACTTTCAACGGTGTTTTCAACTTGGCTTCCAGATGCCCGATCTTTTTTATAGTCTGCTCATATACGGCTTCCAGGTCGCCGTCTTCAACAAAAGCATTCGATACTATTTTTATGGTTTGCGAAACATTATCAAACACCAACATCGTGTCTGTGATTATAAACTGAGAGTCAGGCACGTTAAGATCATCTACCGTGTCCTCTGGAAGGTCTTCGAAAAATCGAACCATGTCATAGCTGATAAACCCGACAGCACCGCCTGAGAATCGGGGTAAACCGGGAACAGTCACCGGATTGTATTTAGCCAATATTTCCTTTATAGCTACTAAAGGAGTTCCAGATTCAATTTGCTTCTCCTGCCGTTTTCCATTTTCACTGATCGTTATATTACGACCCTTGCTGGTCACAACAACAACGGGATCACACCCAAGAAAACAATAGCGCGCCCATTTTTCCCCACCCTCAACACTTTCCAGAAGAAAAGAATATTCACCGCCACTGATTTTCATATAGGCAGAGACAGGTGTGTCCAGATCCGCCAGTATCTCCTTATAAACAGGGATCAGGTTGCCTGACTTCGACAGTTTTTTAAATTCTTCTAAAGAGGGTTTGAACATTTTACAATAACACTCAGAAGTAAATATTTTTTGACAACAAAATTCGGCAATAAAAAAGCACAGGAGTCCTGTGCCCTTTTAGTCACCGGATATATAATAACCTAAAGGATAAAACAGAATAATATCAAAGAGTTATAACCTTATCAAGCAGTTTGGGAGGGCCTTGCCCCGGCGGAGCAAAGGGTAATTACAGAGCACTCATCCTTCGACGGGCTTCCAGTCTTCTCCATTCCAATGCTGGATCAGGCCATTGTCGCCCACCGCATAAATATTCTCATCGGAGCTTCCCCATATAGAGGAGAAATATTCTTGAGTATTGGATTCGATTCGCGTCCATTGATCGCCATCCAGGTAAAGGATCATGCCTTCATCACCTACGGCAAAAACCATTTCTTCGGAAGGCCCCCAGACATCAAGAAAAAACTCCATCGTCTGCGAAGCCATTTCAGTGAATTCGGCACCATTGTAGTGAAAAATCGCGCCCTCAGAACCGACCAAATAAATATTATCCGGAGCAAAACCATAAACACCGTAAAATTCTGCACTGGAGTTGAAGGCCAGTCTATGCCACTTCTCACCTTCCTGTTTCAATACCATCCCATCATATCCAACAGCCAGCATTCCACCTTCTTTGCATCCCCAAAGCCGTGTTATATCGGTATCGGTTCCCGTTTGCGTGTACTTCCAACTACTGCCATCGTATCGAAGAATTTTGCCGAGCCGGGAACAGGCATAAATTTCATCGGAGGCCAGTCCAAAAATGCCTGTCATCGGTGGCAGTTTTTCGGTTTCCATCGTGGACCATATTTTTCCGTCGTAATGGAGAATTCGACCATCGTTAGCTACAGCGAAAACATCGTCTGGCGCACTGCCCCAGATATTCTTAAATGTCCAGCGGCCATCGGTTTCCATTGACGACCAGGAACTACCATCATAATTCAGCATCGTTCCATCGGCCCCGCCTACAAAAATATTATTTTCATCCAATCCAAAAATACAAAGGAGATGATTGCTCGTCAACTCAGACATAAAAACTCCAGGGGTAATAAAAATTTATAGGGACATATCGTTCCATTTAGTTCCATCATATCTAAGCACTGTACCGTTTTCTCCTGCCACATAGACAGAATTTTCACCTAATCCTCTTACCTTTGTAAAATATTCTTCCTTTAATGGCTCTACACGTGACCACGCTTTTCCATCGTATTGCAGAATTGTGGAGCTATCTCCAACAGCAAAGATATTTTCATCGGAAGTTCCCCAAATACTAAGAAGGTATTCTTCCGTACCTGATTCCATCTTCTGCCATTCTTCTCCATTAAAATGCAAAAGGGTTCCATGCGATCCACAGATATAAACATTATCGGTTCGCGTACCCCATACACCAAAAAGCGAAATTTCCTCTTCAGTCAACTCCTCTTTGCGCTGAAACTCTTTTCCATTATAAAAACGGAAAACGCCTTCACCGCCCACGGTGTAGATGTGATTAATATCTTCGCCCCACATGCCAAAGAGATCGTGGATGGTATTGGGCTCACGGTAGTCCCATTTTTCACCATCCCAGTAAATCATACGACCCCCAACACCATAAAGGAAAATATTGTTTTCATCGAAACCAAACACAGAGTTCAAGGAGTCGTAACTTCCCGTATCAATTTGTTTCCATTCTTTACCATTGTATAAAAGAACCACCCCACCTATACCAACAGCATAGATACATTTTTCATGCGGCCCCCAGATTCCCATTAAGGGATTGGTATTCTCTGTTCGAACCGGAAGCCATTCCTCTCCATCCCAGTGTTGCGGCACACCATCTTTTCCGACAACATAAATACTGTCTTCCTGAAAAAGCACTAAATCTAGTAAATCTGGTTTTTCACCTGTAAACATAGCTAAATATTCCTAGCGTTCAAAAAACAGAAGGGGTTCCCGGCGCTAACCGAAAACCCCTTCTCAATGAACCAGTCCGATTATTATTCCGTTTCTTTAGGTTTGTTAAAATAAATATTTTCTAAATTTGGGAAGTTTTCATTATTCTTAAACAGCGCCTCAACTCCCTCGGTAATATCATTATGAATCAAAACCAGTGTTTTCATACTCGGTAAGTTCTTAGAGTTTGCCAAAGCTTTGCCCCCGAGATTACCGATTTCAGTTTCATAGAGATCCATTAACGTGACATTTTTGAAGTTCTTTGCATCTGCGATAATCTCAGCACCTCTCAACCCTAAAGGATTATAGGTCAGTGTCAACTGGGTTAAACTATTCAGTGTATCTGAATTTGCCAGAGCATCAATGCCTTCTGCTTCAATATAATTCCAGTTGAGGTTGAGCTCTTCCAGCTTTGCCAGGTTTTTAGAATTCGCAATCGCAATCGCTCCTTCATTGCCAATATTATTTCTATATAAAGAAAGTTGTGTCAAGCGAGTCAAAGATTCTGATTCTGCCAGATACGTTACTCCTTCATCCCCCAGCTTATCTCCAAGCCAAAGTGATACCAGGTTTCCCAACAAGTTCGATTCTGCAACAGCTTTTGCACCTTCTGCTCCGACCTCGTTATCACTTAAAATCAACTCAGATAAATTGAGCATCGTTTTTGACTTTGCCAACGCTTTGACCCCTTCATCCGTCACTTTATTTTTAAACAGGTTTAAGGCGGTCAAAAACTTCATATTCTCGCATTCGAGAAGGGCGTTCAATCCTCTATCAGTAATATCATTGAACTCCAAAAAAACAGCGGTAACACCTTTGAGTTTGTCTGATTCCATGATCTTGATCAGGTCATCATCATCCAGCTCTTTTTCTCTGAGATCGAGGTCGTTGTTTTCAGAATTAAGACCTTGATCAATAATTCTGTCTATATCTTTTACTTCATCATCAAGCATTGCCACACTCCCTGATAATACACTTACTGATAAAATGGGTTAAGCCTGCTATTCTATTTAAGTTGTGGCTCTTGTAAAGCCTAAAATCATATTTTTACCCTTCAAACCTCAAATAGCTTCATTCTGCATGTGAAAAAAGCCAAGGACAGGCTCATGGTGGGACTTCAGGTTAAAAATTTTTAATTTTTTTCTAACTCAATTTATTATATTTTTATACAGTATTTTTTCTTCATTATAACAATCATTCCAAAAACTTAAGGTACAAGCATGGTGCAAAAAATCGATAAAATCACAGATCGGGTCAACCAAGCGAGCGGGTTCATCCCGCCCCTTCTGCATGAGCTCGACCAAGTCATGGTAGGGCAAAAATATCTTACCGAAAGACTGGTATTAGGATTGCTTATTGGTGAACACGTTCTTCTGGAAGGGGTTCCAGGACTGGCTAAAACAACCTCCGTTAAAACTCTGGCGCAATCGGTTAGAGCAGATTTCAAACGCATTCAGTTCACTCCCGATTTACTTCCGGCAGACCTTTTGGGAACCCAGATTTATCAGCCCAAAACAGGTGAATTCGACATTAAAAAAGGGCCTTTATTTTCCAACATCATCTTGGCAGACGAAATCAATCGTGCACCAGCAAAAGTTCAAAGCGCATTATTGGAAGCCATGCAGGAACGCCAGATAACCATAGCTGGCAACACTTTCCCGTTGGGAGACCCCTTCATGGTCATCGCCACACAAAACCCGATCGAACAGGAAGGCACCTACCCTTTACCCGAAGCTCAGATCGACCGCTTTATGCTAAAGCTTCATATTGACTATCCCTCCAAAGAAGAGGAAAAGTTGATCATGAAACGCATGTCTACCAGCAGCGAGCCATACAAAGTTCAACCCGTGGTCGATCCTACAGACATCCTGAAAGCCCGCAAGGTCATTGATGAAATTTATATTGATGAAAACCTGCAGGACTACATAATCAATCTAGTTACCGCCACACGCGACCCAAAAGCAAATCAACTTTCATCCTATACTGGTATGCTTCAATTCGGCGCATCACCTCGCGCTTCAATTTTTCTTAACCGGGCAGCCAAGGCCTATGCCTTCTTACAGCGGCGAGGATATGTTGTACCACACGATATAAAGAGCATTGGTATGGATGTACTTCGACACCGCATCATCCTCACTTATGAGGCGGAAGCAGAAAACGTAAGTGCCGATGACATCCTGAAATCCCTTTTTGACACTATTGAAGTCCCCTGACCCTCATATGCTGCAAACACTAACAAATAATGTTCGAAACTGGTTCCGCCTTCCAGCACCTCCGTCAGAACAAGAAAATCAACTCTCACCGGAATTGTTGCAACGCATAAAAGCCATTCAGGTAAAGACCAATTATATGGTGAACGATATCATGGCAGGTGAATATGTGTCTGCGTTCAAAGGCCGCGGAATGGAGTTCAGCGAGGTTCGCGAATATCAGCCGGGAGATGATGTGAGATTGATCGACTGGAATGTAACCGCACGTATGAATCAACCCTTCATAAAAGAATTCATCGAGGAAAGAGAACTGACCTTGATGCTTCTGGTGGATGTTAGTTCTTCAGGGAGATTTGGTTCAAACCAAAAACTGAAAAACGAAATTGCGGCAGAAGTTGCATCTATTCTTGCATTTGCAGCTATAAAAAATAATGACAAGATTGGACTTATAATTTTCTCAGATAAAATTGAACACCATATTCCCCCCAAAAAAGGGAAAGGTCATATATGGAATATCATTCGTACAATTTTAAGCTTCAAACCCGAGGGCAAAGGCACCAACCTGTCACTGCCTTTGGAATATCTACTTAAAATCCAGAAAAAGAAAGCCACCACTTTCCTGATTTCCGACTTTCAAGATGAAAACTTTGAACCTCAGTTGAAACTCGCTCGTCAAAGGTTCGATCTCATCGCGATCAGTATAATTGACCCGCATGAAGAAACCCTTCCCGATGTGGGAATGGTTCATCTTGAAGATTCCGAAACAGGAAAAACACTACTCGTGAACACCAGTGACCCGGTAATGCTCAAGGAACACAAAAAAGTTTGCATCAAAAAACGTCAGGAACGAAAAGCTTTTTTCAGTTCAATCGGAATCGATACCATAGAAATTTTCACCCATAAGTCTTTAACAGATCCCATCATAAAATATTTTAAATTCAGGGAAAAGAAACATTGATATGAGCGATTCAAAAATACCCGAAGACGGAGTCAACGGAAAACTAAAAGTGGTTGTCTATATTTTAACAGGCATCACCCTTTTCGCTTTCGTTGCATTTTTCACAAAACTCATCACCAAGAAATCCATCCCCACCCAACAGGAAAACAGTGTCAAAGATACCCATGTTGACACCCGCGCTACAGAACTAGAGAAAGCAGGTGAGCGACTGCAACAGGTGGGATTAAACGAACAAGCTCTGGATCAATACATTCAAATATGGGCATTGAGGGAAAGCAATGCACCCGACAGAGCCAAGGCCGCTGCGACTACTGGAAGAATTTATCTAAAACTCGGAAATTGCAAAGAAGCCTTGGTTTGGCTGTTTCGTTCAGAAGCTGCCAATCCTGACAAAGCGACTGAGCTACAACCTCTCATTGACGCCTGTATCGCAAAAGAAAAATAGATGATGTCGAAAGTATTTCCAAATTTTCTGCCTGTTTTATTGTCGGCATTTATTTTCACCTTAACAAACCCCTTTGTTTCCTGGTGTGCCGAACCAGTATCGATAACCGCGCAAGTTGACATTAGTCAACCCACGTTGGGAGACATTGTCACCTATTCGATTACAGTAACGCATGATCCGGATATTGTTCTACATATGCCTGAATACGTAATACCTGAAGGGCTGGAAAAAGTTGAGCACGGAAGAGGAAACCCAAAGAAAATTAATAAGCAGACCACGCAAGAGTTCTGGCTCAAATTGCGAGTTGACAAAATCGGACCTGTCATACTCCCATCTATTCCTGTCGTGTTTGATGCCCCCGATACGAACAAACAAATCGTACGCGGAAAAATCATGTCCTCAGAAGTCAGCTTTGAAGTGCAATCACTTTTACAACTTGAAGAAAATGCTTCCGACATTAAAGACATCAAACCGATTGCCAGCATCAAAGCACCATGGACACATTATATCTGGAAGGCTCTGGCGGTTTTATGTCTTGTAGCTTTAGGCTATTGGCTATGGAAAAAGTGGCGAAACAAGTCAACTCCCAAAACAAAACCCGATTTCGTACTCACTGCCGAAGAAAAGGCCATGAAAGAATTGAGTGAATTGCAATCCCGAGAGTGGATGAAACTGGGACGCATCAGCGATCATTTTTTTGAACTCTCAGAAATATTTCGCAGGTACCTTGAAAACCGCTATGACTTTCCCGCGCAAGAATGGACTACGGAAGAAATCACCACCCATTTCAAAAACTTCTCTGGCTTAAATGAGACTCAAAAGCTGCAAACGAGAACCCTTTTAGTAGAAATAGACAAGGTTAAGTTTGCAAAGGCCAAAGCGCATGACGACCCCATTGACTCTGTAATCCGTTTTATTAAAGAAGCATCACCTGTTCTGGTGTTACCTGATCAAACAACCCCTACCCAGGTATCACCTGTGACCGAATCGCCGGGGAGATCATGAACTTTTTTCGATTTGAAGATCCTTGGCTACTCCTGTTTTTTCTCATAGTGCCGTATCTTGTATTCAAAACAAGAAATCCTGTAGCTATCCACTACTCATCCATTTCAATTTTACAAACGGTACGCTCGTCACGAGTTGATATTTTATCCGCTCTTCCTTTGATTATTCGATTACTTGCAGTATCTCTTCTTATATTGGCACTCGCTCGCCCGCAAGAAGGTCATAAGAGCACGGAAATATTATCTGTGGGTGTCGACATTATGTTGGCTCTGGACACATCGGGAAGTATGCAAGCACTAGACTTTATCAAAGACGAAAAACGCGACACCCGTCTGGCTATGGTTAAAGATGTCGTAGCAGAATTTATCGAAAATCGCCCCAATGATCGCATGGGTATGATTGTTTTTGGCTCCGAAGCCTACACCCAATGCCCGCTCACTTTGGATCAGGGTATTCTGCAATCTTTTCTCAGCAAGTTAGAAATCGGGATGGCAGGAGATGCGACAGCCATCGGTTCTGCAATCGGTATCGCGGTCAAGCGCCTGAAAGATCTTGAGTCGGAATCAAAACTCATCATCCTTTTAACCGATGGACGTAACAATGCAGGCAACCTTGTACCATTGCAAGCCGCACAAACAGCGAAAGCATTTGGCATTAAAATTCACACTATTGCTGTAGGGACTCATGGGGAAGCGCCATTTTTGGTAAATTCTATTTTCGGGCAAAAATATGTTTATCAAAAGGTGGATATCGATGAAGACACTTTAAGACAAATATCAGAATTAACTGGCGGCCAATATTTCCGCGCCACTGATCTCGAATCGTTAAAAGAAATATACAAACAGATTGATCAAATGGAAAAGTCTGAAGTCAAGGTTCTCGATCATTCCGAATACACAGACCTGTTTCACTATTTTCTTATTCCGGGAATACTGCTTCTGCTTTTGGAAATTGCATTATCCAATACCGTATTGAGGAGGATTCCATAATATGAAATTTGGTGATCCTTCCAATTTATATTTATTGTGGGTTCTTGTTCCGCTAATATTTTTCCTTGCATGGGGAAATCGCAAAAAACATGAACTCATCGTTCGTTTTTGCGGTGAAAAATTATTCTCAAAACTGGTGACTCCAAAACTCAGAGAGCAACAAAAAACCAGGGCAATATGCACCAGCTTCGCCATCATTTTCCTTTTGCTTTCACTCACTAGACCGCAATGGGGTTATCAGTGGGAAGATGTCCGGCAAGAGGGTGTAGATATCATTATTGCGCTGGATGTATCCCGCAGTATGCTTGCTGAAGATATAAAACCTAATCGACTTGAAAGAGCCAAACGGAAAATCTCTGACCTGCTCGAAATGTTACAAGGAGACCGAGTCGGACTGGTCGCATTCGCAGGCACCTCTTTTGTTCAATGCCCTCTCACACTCGACTACACGGCGGCGCGTATTTTCCTAAACGCCATCGATACCGACTTGATACCCGTCCAGGGTACGGCTTTGGGAGATGCATTGAGAACATCCATTAAAGCCTTTCGCACAGAGGAAAAAAAATCTAAAGCCGTCATCTTGATCACAGATGGTGAAGACCAAACTGGGCAAGCACTGGAAGCAGCAAAAGAAGCAGAGAAAGCAGGAGTTAAGGTTTATACCATTGGAATCGGACAAGACATCGGTGCTCCCTTGCCAAACCCAAATCAGTCAGGAGGTTTTCTGAAAAATGATGAGGGAGAGGTCATTCTCACAAAACTGGACGAAACAACTCTGCAACAAATTTCATTACAGACAGGTGGAAGTTATGTGCGCTCAGTAACTGGAGATATCGACCTGAAAACCATCTATCTCGACCAAATAAACCAAAACCTGGAGAAGAAAGAATTTAAAGCCGAACGTAGAAAAATATGGCAAGAGCGTTTTCAATGGTTCATTTTTCCTGCCTTGCTGTTCTTACTTTATGAAAGCAGATTATCTGCAAGAAAACCGGAATTGGACTCCTGAAAATGTCCTGCATTTATCTTCTGGACTTTGATAGAATGTAAGGAAGTAACTTTCGCACAAAACCTTGACAACGCGAAACTGAGGTTTTATTCAATAAAGTAGTACTTGAAAGAGGCTTAAAAACCCTTTTTGATGATTTAACGTATTGAAAGGAAAAAAATAATGCAAAACTCCCCTCGAACCATGAGTATGGATGCCGTAGCTGCTGAACAACAACGGTTTATGGTCCGTGTCTATAACTGGATGGCAGCCGGACTAGGAATTACCGGTTTTATGGCCTATTTTGTCGCCAATAATCCGACATTTTTCAA
>JAJDBA010000076.1 GCA_029261675.1 Nitrospinaceae bacterium | reverse complement strand
GCCCCCGGTTATGCCATGGCAAAATTGATTATCAAACTTGTCAATGCAATTGGCGATAAGATCAATCAAGACCCAAGAATCCATGACAGGTTAAAAATTGTTTTCATCCCCAACTATTCCGTCACTGCAGCAGAGGTTATCATTCCAGGGTCAGACTTGTCGGAACAAATTTCAACAGCCGGAATGGAAGCCTCTGGAACAGGCAATATGAAACTGGCACTGAACGGTGCGTTGACTATTGGCACGTTAGATGGCGCTAACGTAGAAATATTGAGAGAAGTTGGGAAGGAGAATATTTTTATATTCGGACTGACCGCAGAAGAAGTGCAAGAGAAAAAACAGGAATATTTTGACCCGCGAAATGTTTACCGCAACAACCAGGAAGTTAAAGAGGCTCTGGACCAAATCAGCAATGGCTTCTTCTCTCCAGAAATGCCAGAGTTGTTTCAGCCGATCACTGATTATTTTTTAATGCATAATGATCCTTACATGATACTTGCCGATATCGAATCCTATCTGCAATGCCATGACAATGTAGCAAAAGAGTTTCAGGATATTAAATCCTGGACACAAAAATCTATATTGAACACCGCCAACATGGGTTTCTTCTCTAGTGATAGGTCGGTCGCGGAATATGCCAAAGATATTTGGGGAATCGACAGCCCTTCACCTGCCAAACTCAGTAACCATGAGAGCTAAATGATCGGATAACTCGGAATCCAAGCAGTCGGTCGGCATTCGCCATTGCCAGTTGGATTCCTTCGTCCCTGGGAAATTAAAACGCGCCGACTCATCCAGCCCAAGTACATCCTGCATCGGTAAAATCGCCAAACGGGCTGGGGACATTAAAGCTTGCCGAACCAGTTCTTCAGCTATTTTTTCCGCCGAAATTTCCTTCCCAAGATATTCAAACAGGTTTGCCTCTTGCTGGGCCGACATATCGTGACAGAACCAACCTTTTACCGTATTGCAATCGTGGGTGCCGGTATATACGACACAGTTTTCAATATGGTTATGCGGCAGGTAAGGGTTGGTCTCCAAATCGGAATCGAATGCAAAGACCAATATTTTCATTCCCGGAAATCCACAACGATCCATCAACTCACGAACTTCATCGGTTATCACACCAAGGTCTTCAGCTACAATGGAAGCATCAGGAAAATTCTTTAACACTTCACAAAAAAAATCATCCCCCGGCACCGACTGCCAGCAACCCTTTTCGGCAGTCTCGTCTCCTGCTGGCACTTCCCAGGCCGCAACAAATCCTCTGAAATGATCAATCCGCATGACATCCATGAACTTAAGGTTGAACCGTAGACGCCGCATCCACCAATCATAAGATTTGTTTTTTAAAACCTCCCAGTTGTAAACCGGGTTTCCCCAAAGCTGACCTGTCTCGCTAAAACAATCGGGAGGCACCCCTGCGACTACCAAAGGGTTTCCATCATGGTCCAGCTTGAAAATTTCAGGATTAGCCCAGACATCGGAACTGTCGTGAGTAACATAGATAGGTAAATCTCCAAAAATTTCTATTCCCTGATCGTTACAATATTTTTTCAGGCTCTTCCATTGTTCAAAAAAAATATATTGCACAAATTTTTCAAAATCGATAGCCTCTTGTAATTGCACCTTCCGTTCATTTAAAAATTCCACTTCCCGGCTCCGAGCCCCCTGCGGCCAGTCTGCCCAAACAGCCCCCTCATAAGATTCCTTTAAAGCTATAAATAACGAATAGTCTTCCAACCAATAACTATTTTCCTCGCAAAATTTTTCGTAGTCTGCATTCAACAAGGTTACACGCGCAAAAGCTTTTTTCAGGTAACCAAGCTTTAACTTTCTCACCTCACCATAGTCCACCTTCTCATCGGAGAAAGCATGTGGTAATTCTAAATCCAATGGATGCAACCATCCTTCCTCCACCATTTTTTCAGGACTGATCAATAAAAAATTTCCAGCAAATGCGGATGGACTAAAGTAGGGAGAGTCGCCAATGGTGATTGGATTCAAAGGAAGGATCTGCCAGACTTTTTGCTCAGCCTGTTTTAAAAAATCAGCGAATCGATGAGCCTCTGGCCCTAGATCACCAATTCCAAATCTCGAGGGAAGACTTGTAATATGCAGAAGGATTCCGCTGCGCCTTTGGTTTTTCATTGTTTGATGGCCTGCAAAACTTCAGGAAGAAACCGATAAATTTAAATAGTTAAAAGTAGTTTCGATCTTGCTCAACCACTGTTCCGCTGCTTTTTCTCCAGCATTTTTTCTTTGCTGCATTTCATGAAAATGAGCTTGGAAAATTTCACAAACTTCATTTTGCGTTCTCCATAAATTAATTTTCACGGGAACCGAGTCTAACAATCCTAAAATTGCATTCAACCGATCTAGCACTTCGAACTTATTTGGCTCTTTCTTAATTTCCGCAATCAATTCTCGCATCCGATGTTCATACACAGCACTAAACTCCAGGCTATCCATAGATATTCCGTCTGAAAAGCTTAGCATTTGACCGATCTGATCTATACAGGGATTATTGGAGTTAAGGATTTCCATCCATTGTTCAAGCAAAAAGACCTTCGATAAACTTACCGCGCTTAGAGGAAGTGGCGTATCTAGTTTATTATGCAGCAATGCCAATGATTTGCGGCTTTGGGTTATTTTATTTCGCAACTCATCATTATCAATCCAGAAAGATTGCCCTAGATCATCTGCCAGCTTGTCAAAATGATTGTGAAAAATTTCCCGTCTCGGATAAACCGGTGCACCAAATTTTTCAACCAATAGTTCCAAAGTATCTTGATATCCCTGATTGCAGAACAAAGATTGAATATCAGCCCCCCCATTCCCTTGAGAGAATATAAAGTTTTGAAATTGTCCATCTCCGTTGTGAATGGAATAAAACTCCAAGGGTGTAATTTCAAGCACTGTTTTAGAGGAAACCTCACCTGTACCAAAAATTAACTCAGAGCTTCCTTTACTTACTTTATCCACGTTGGCAACGGCTACTGAATGAGCTCCCACCGACGTATTTTCTACTGACTGACTCAGTAGATAAGCAAATAATCCGCATGAAAAAACCTGCTCTACCGAAACACGGGTTTCTCCTACCATTTTTTCATAAATAAATTTTCCATCTTTCCATTTCGCGATATTGCTTTTCGCATCTTTTAGAATTGCTAAAAACTGGGGTTCTAAATTGTCATCACCCAGTTGCGAATACAACCCCAGGGCGAAAGATGCATAACGAAGTATCTGTTCGGTCTCAATTCCAGAAATGTCATTAAAGAACCACCCACAACTCGTGTACATGAGCATTGCATGACGTTGGATCTCTAGCCATTTAAGAATATTTATTTTCTCTTTCTCACTTAAAACTACACTCCCATGTTCAGCAAAAAATCTTTCGAAATCTTTACCTGGTTGAAGCAGATGAATATAATCATTTCGAGCCGCCCACGGATCTTTCACAAGCGGCTTTAAAGCTCCCTGAAATTCTCCTTCAAATTGATCCCGCAAATCATCCAGAGAATCCCGCAATGGTTTTCGCCATGCCTGCGACCAACTCTCCCTCCCTCCGGTGTGGCATCCGCAATTGCTACGCCAACGTTCTATACCATGAGCACAACTCCAGGAAGTATCTTCAAGAATTTCAACCTCCCAGGTCGAGGTGTGGTTTTCCAGAAATTGCGCATAATTCGTCAAGGAACAGGAATCGTGATTCAGAACCTGATCCAGCACATAAGCCAAAGTCATATCACCAAACTTGTGATGATGACCATAGGTCTCACCATCGGTCGCAGCATGAACCAGCTCAACCTTGTCAGTATCTGTAGAAAATTTTGATGTCAGGTTATTTAAAAATTTATCGCCATTGCTAAGAAGGTTTTCGAATGCTAATTGATGCGATACATTTTTATCGTAGAAAAAAATACTGAAAGGTCGACCCGACGGAAGTTGCAATTTATAAGGCCGGGTTGTATCCAGAGAATTTTCGTCCACCGAAACCCAGGTCGTTTTGCTTCTAATCTGTTTAGCCTGACTCGGGGCAAGAAGTGTAAAACCTATTCCCTCACCAGCAGCCAAATCAAGAGTTTCAATATCGACAGCTGCTTCCGGGAGCCACATGCCGACAGGGTTTCTCTTGAAGCGGTATTTAAAATCTTCTATCCCCCAGCGAATTTGCGTCAACTTATCGCGCGAATTGGCCAACGGCATGATCATATGATTATAAGGCTGGGCTAATGCCGACCCGTGCCCCCCAAACAGGTTTTGACTTTCCTTATCAGCCTCTAATATAGCCTGATAAGTTTCTGGAGATTTCGATTCCAGCCAACTCAAAAGTGTAGGGCCAAAATTGAAACTCATTCGCGAATAATTATTTACAATTTTCTTAATCCGCAAATCATCATCAAGTATCCGAGCTTTCGCATTGGGGGCATAACATTCTTCGGCGATTCTTTTATTCCAGTTCTTATAAGGTGTAGCTGAATCTTGAATTTCGATTTCCTGCGTCCACGGATTCTCTCTGGGAGGTTGATAGAAATGAGCATGCAGGCAGATAAATTTCATCAGTCTTTTGACAAGAAAATAGCAGATAGGGGCGGAAGGTTTAGTTTTAGAGAAAAAGGTTTATCGTGCTTCGGTTTTGGCAAAGCTGTAACGCCGCCCATATTCCCTATTCCGCTACCGTCATAATCTTTGGCATCACTATTGAGAACTTCTTTCCAGAGACCCGATTGTGGCACGCCTATTTCATAATTGAACCGTGGTGTTGGCGTAAAATTCAATACAATCACCATTTGCTCTGATTCCTTATCGCCTTTACGTATAAAAGCCAAGACACTTTCTTCTACATTTTCACAATCGATCCATTCAAAACCTTCTTCATCCAGATCCCTACAATGTAAAGCGGGGTATGAGCGATAGACTTTATTTAAATCACCTACCCATTTTTGCAAACCTGAATGTAATTTTTGATTGAGCAGCTCCCAGTCCAGACTTGAATCATGATCCCATTCCTTCCATTGGCCAAACTCTCCACCCATAAAAATAAGCTTCTTACCAGGCTGTGCAAACATGCACCCAAATAATAAGCGCAGGTTGGCAAACTTCTGCCAGGAATCTCCGTGCATTTTATTTATCAAGGAACCTTTTCCATGAACCATTTCATCGTGAGACAGCGATAAAACATAGCTCTCACTAAACGCGTACAGAGAACGAAATGTCAATTGATCATGGTGATACTTGCGATGGATGGGGTCTTTGCCCATATAAGAAAGAAGGTCATGCATCCACCCCATATCCCATTTCAAACCAAACCCCAATCCTCCCAGATAGGTGGGCTTGGAAACCCCCGGCCACGCGGTTGATTCTTCTGCTATCGTTTGCACATCTGGAAAGCGATTATAAATTTCTTCATTTAGTTTTTTTAAAAAATTTATAGCCTCCAAATTTTCATTTCCGCCAGATTCATTAGGAATCCATTCATTATCTTTTCGGGAATAATCCAAATACAACATCGAAGCCACAGCATCGACACGTAATCCATCTATATGGTAACGATCAAGCCAGAAAAGCGCGTTGCTAATCAAAAAACTTAGAACCTCATTCCGACCGTAATTAAAAATGAAGCTTCCCCAATCCGGGTGCCAACCTTTCTTCAAATCTTGATGCTCATAAAGATGTGTCCCATCAAAAGAAGAAAGTCCGTGGTCGTCTACTGCGAAGTGAGAAGGAACCCAATCCAGTATCACGCCAATTTCATTTTGATGGAGAGTATCGATAAGAAACATGAAGTCCTGCGGGGAACCGTAGCGATGGGTTGGAGCAAAATAACCCGTTGTCTGGTAACCCCATGAGCCATAATAAGGATGCTCCATGACAGGAAGGAACTCTACATGCGTGAAACCCATTTTATGAATATAGTCTGCCAAAGGTTTTGCCAGATCACGATAACTTAACGATCTAAAGTCATCATGTTTCCGCCACGATCCAAGGTGAATCTCATAAATAGATAAAGGTTGCTTCTTGATATCATTAAACTTTTTCCGCTTAGACATCCAGCACTCGTCTTTCCACGAGTAGTCCAGCTTCTGCACAATCGAACCCGATTGCGGAGGCATTTCATTTCCAAACGAAACAGGGTCTGCCTTTTGTATCTCGTAACCCTTGGCATGCGATCGAATATGATACTTATAAATATCCCCAACTTTAACCTGTGGAATAAAGCCATACCAGATTCCAGATTGCTCGAGTGGAGTTAAAAAATGTGAGTTCGTATTCCAACCATTAAAGTCTCCAACCACTGAAACTTTTTTAGCATTCGGAGCCCATACAGCAAAACGAACACCATGAATATTATTTTCTACAGCAGGATGTGCACCCAAAACTTCATAAAGACGAAAATGACTGCCCTCGTTAAACAAATGCAGGTCAAAATCGCTTAATCCAGCTGCTATTTTTTCAGTTTGGCTCATGGGTTCTACTAATAAAGTTTTTCATTCTGTGTAACAATATATCATGTTTCTAATTAGCCATTGCCTGTATACAATCCAATTTCAAATTTCCTGAGTACAAATTGTTATTTCTCAATAAAACTCACCCTTTCATCATAGTTTCAGCTTTTTCCTTGTTCTTACTGGGAATGACCCATCCGCCATTAAAAAAAATCGATGCCATTTATTTCAACGCAAACTCCATTGAAGAATTTAAAGAATCCGAAACTTTGATCCTGGACTCTTTGAAAAAATTTCCCAGCCGAACAGATTTAATATGGCGATTGGCACGAAATTATTTTCGCATAGGTAAAAGAGCCGTCGATAAAGAGCAAAAGTTATTTCTTTTCGAAAACTGTCTGAACACAGCAAAAAAAGGAATACAAATTAACAATAATTCAGCCGAAAATATTTATTTTATGGGTCTATGCCTGGGAAACGTGAGCCTGCAAAGGGGGATATTCAGCTCATTGAGTAATCGAGGCAATCTTGAAACCTCGATGCAGCGGGTGATCAAAATTGACCCCGCCGTTGAACATGCGGGCCCACATCGCTTTTTAGGGGTGTATTACCATGTCCTGCCCTTTTTTCTTGGTGGAGATTCCGAAAAATCCACTCATCATCTTGAGTCGGCTGTAAATCTTGCACCCGATTTCTATGAAAATTATTTTTACCTGGGGAAAGTATATTTTGATCGAGGACAATATTCCAAGGCACGCAAAACCTTAAAAAAATACTTACAGCTTGCAGAAACCATAAATAATGATATCGAATTACCAAAACAAATCGATGAAGCACAAGACATTCTCGATAAAATAAAAACGAACAGTGAATAGCGATTCTTAAATATTTTAGGATTTATTTTTTTGGATGTTGCTTTATCCACTCGCGAGCAATTTTTTTTGCCTCGGTGACTTGTTTGGGAGTCATGCGCTTTTCCACGATATCAACATTTTTCCGGCCGCCTTCGCTTCCATTATCTGCTGCAACAACAAACCACTTTAAAGCTTCAACAAAGTTTTGCTCCACCCCTTCGCCCTTACTATACATCGCACCTAGATTATTCTGCGCATCTCTATGAGACTGCTCAGCAGAAAGCCGGTACCACTTCATAGCTTTTACATCATCCTGGGGCACACCATTTCCCCACTCATGCATAACGCCAAGATTATATTGAGCTGCAGCATGCCCCTCGGAAGCCAGAGGCATTAACTTTTCAAGTGCCTTATCGTAGTCCGTTCCATGTATGGCATCCAGCCCTTCTTCAAAGTCATTTGCAAAAGACGTAGCAGCAAGAAATAGAACTGAAAGCAGAAAAAAAAATCGCATTTTCATATGATTTTAATATTCTTAATTTAAATAGACTTATCGGTAACACGTGGTTGCATTTACTTTTTCAACCAAATTTGTCGCCATTCATCGGCACGCCTTTTTGACTCGGCAAGTTGCTCAGGGGTCAGTTTTTTTTCCACAAAACTTTTATTGCGAATCGCTTCGCTATCGCCTGCTCCGGCTATGGTAAACCATGTATGAGCTTTAGCGAAACTTCGTGGCACTCCAAAACCAATCATATGCAACACTCCAATATTATTTGGCGCATCCCTATTCCCTCTCTCTGCCGCGAGCAGATACCACTTCATCGCTTCTTTGTAATCCGTGCCCACGCCCTCTCCCTGGTCATAAGCCACACCCAGGTTATTCTGCGCATCAGCAAAACCTTGCTCAGCAGCAAGCTGATAATACTTCACTGCTTCTTTGGAGTTTTGCAAAACACCTTCTCCAATGTCATACATTACTGCCAGAGCATATTGCCCTCGCGGATCATTTTTCTTGGCAAGGATTTTAAATTCTTTCACTGCGGCGGAGTAATTCCCGCGATCAAAAGCATCTCGCCCTTCCTGATAATCTGCCATAACCGCAATCGGGGACAGCGATATCAGAAATACAATCCCAACAAATAAATTTTTCATCATTAAAACCCTTTTAATTATCCTTAAAATCTCACACATCTCTTATACAATTCTTGCAAAATCAGCTTTAATTTCCAAAAAGATTTTTAAGAGGCGTTGAATTTAATAAATCAGTTGGCTTAACGTCCTTTTTATCAGGTTCCGATGCGACGCTATTTGTATTCGGTTTTTCACCTAACAATTCTTTAATGATTCCAAGCATTTCAACCTGTAAATCCTCTGTTGCAGGCAAATCCACATGCCCCACATCGGAAGACGATTCTCTTTGATCGCATTTTAACGATGCACTACAATTTTTAAATGAACCACTTTTCCTATAATCAAACGGGAAAACTTTATCATTTTGCCAGCGGTTGAAAAAATATTCCACGTTGGCCGAAACTTTCCTTTTTCGATTAAGACTGCGCTGTCCTGCGGAGCCAACCGCATCTATCGCACCTAAGAACAGGATAGAGTGTTGTAGCTTGGGAGCGACTTCCATGATCGAATCTGCTCCAAAACTGTGGCCGATTAAAATCACCTTGCGATCTTTTGGCAATGCATTGACAAAAGCGGATACTTCTTCAACAAATTGAGAATCACTTCCTTTTCTTACCTTCTGCATCACTTTTTCAATGATGTTTGGGTTTGCAAGTGAATCTTGAATATTAGCCAGACTCGAAAAGCCGCCTAAAAGGCTCCCGCTTCCTGGCGAAGACGCTGCATCTTTTATCGCTTGCTGCACATGAGTTTGAGGATCAAGGTCAACAGAAAAACCTTGGTTTATACCTGAAAAACTATTCCAGGGAACCGTGAAATCCGTATAATCACTTCCGCTCAAACCTCGGGCCTGAATTGCCGGAAACTCAACACCTAGGCCTCTCAATCCATCAATGAGTCGGTGCATTCTATTGGTACAGCAATCACCAAACCCATCCACAAGAATCGCGACTGGAGGTTCTGAAGCATTTGCGGGTAGTGAGTGAAACCAAGAGGCTGACCAAAAAGCGCAGGTAATAACAAAACAACGAAAAATCGATCTCATGCTCACCTCTGTTTAAATGGGTTAATATACTTTACTTTAACCATCCATGAGGCTATTTTCAATTTAAAGATAGCCTGACCTCGGTTCATTAGGACATTTGAAACAAATGAACATCACGTTGCGGAAATGGAATGGATATTTCTTTTCTATCCAATTCAAGCTTCACTTGCTCTATCATTGAAAAGTAAACATCCCAATACTCTTCGGTTTTTACCCAAACCCGAAAAACAAAATTCACTGAACTGTCTCCCAACGATGAAACTGCTACGGTTGAGCCAGGTTCTTTGAGAACTCTCGAATCAGCATCGATCACTCGTTGCAACGCTTTCTTTGCTTCCTCAATATTGTCACTGTAGCCAATGCCAAAGGTTAAATCGATCCTTTTAATAGATTCGTGAGAAAGATTGACAATAGTTCCATTTGCGACTGGGCCATTTGGAAGAATGACCGTTTTGTTATCTGGTGTTGTGATAATGGTGCAAAACATTTGAATCTCTTTCACCACACCAAGACGCCCATCAAGTTCGACCAAGTCTCCCGTTTTAAATGGTTTGAAAGCAAGGATCAAAAAACTTCCCGCAAAATTGCCCAAGCTATTTTGGAAGGCAAGCCCAATTGCCAAACCCGCCGCACCCAATATGGCAATAAACGAGGTTGTTTCCACTCCCAGAATTCCTACGACCGAAATAATCAATAATACTTTTAGCGATACTGTTCCTACACTGGCAATAAAACCTTGAAGAGAAGGTTCCATGTCCATTTTTTTGCACTGGGCCGACAGCAAATTAATCACCCACTTGATTAGACTTAAACCAATGAAATAGGTGACTAATGCCAGAGCGACCAAGGGCAAGTAAGACATGAAAAGAGGAATTGCGGTTTGAAATAAAATTTCCGGATTGAAAAGATCGTTCATATTGTTCTCCAATGACTTGGGTTTTAAAAGTTTAACGTATTACCAAGTTCAGATTTTACTGCCTACTGGAAGAAAAGTTAAAGGTTAAATGTAGATCGCGTTGCCCTCCTAATTAGTAGAAAAATATTTTCCAAAAATAGATATGCGTATAATTTAAAAAGAGGTTCATTTATCTAATAATAGCCCCCAGCTAAACATTCCCAGATAACACGTCAATACTTGACATTCTTTCAATCAGCCTACAAGATACATCTCGACTTCAAAGCCTGAGGTCTGAGGTAAAGTCGACGTGCCTACCCGAAACCAAACAGGAAAACACGGATGAAGAAATTTATTATCATTGTTGCGGCCGTACTTCTGCCACCCTTGGCCGTTTTTCTTAAAAAAGGAATTGGAAAACACTTTCTTATCAATTTAGTGTTAACCCTTTTCTTCTTTGTTCCCGGCATTATCCACGGAGTTTGGGTTGTAACAAAATAGCCGTTCCAAATAATATAAAAACAGCAGACACGAAAATATAAAAACGATGGAAGAAACCGTAAAACAAAATTTTCAAACCTTGACCAAGCTTATCGATAAATTAATTGAATTCGCCGTGGTTTATGGGTTTCAAGTTTTAGGTGCATTAATTGGACTCTTTATCGGGTTGAAAATTTCAGGATGGGCAGGGAAAAAGACAACCCAGCTTTCCATAAACAAACAAGTCGAATCAACCTTGGCAGGTTTTTTTGGAAATATCGTCAAATTAATTTTTATCTGCATTGTCGTAATAATTACGCTCGGCAACTTTGGCCTAACAATTACTCCATTGGTGGCACTAGCAGGCGCAGCGACATTTGGTCTTACCATGGCACTCCAAGGCCCTGTTTCGAATTATGGTGCGGGGGTAGGCATTATTATAGGTCGACCATTTTTGATAGGTCATACCATTTCGGTCATAGGTTCCGGTATCAGCGGTGTTGTTGAAGAAATTAAGCTGGCTTATACCCTTCTCATTGGCGAAGATGGCGAACAAATCATTATCCCCAATAAAGAGATTATTGGCCGGGTTATCGTAAATTCCAAAAATCGTCGGGTTGTACAAACCAAGATCGCCCTTGCCGGCACAGCAAATATTGAGGCGGCTATTTCAGCCTTAAAGGATACACTCTCAGCATTCCCAGAACTGTCGGAGGACCCCAAACCGTTGGTAGGGGTACATGACTTTACTTATGGCGGTGTTGTACTCGGCATACGCTTCTGGGTTCCCAGCCAGAAATATTTCCGCACCCGTTATGTCGTCAATGAAGCACTGTTGAAGGCTATAGATGGGATCGGCGAAAAGTTATTATCAGTAGATAGTGTTGCGCTAACACCAGAAAAATTGTCCGCAGACGACGACAAAAACGCATTTCAAACAGAATAATTTTTATCTACTGCGATTTCTTAATCTAAAAAGAAGCGGTCAGCGTCGCTTTAACTCCCCACCCAATCAATTTTCCCATCAAATACAGGTTTGAAGTTTATTCTGGCTTGATGAAAATCAGCGCAGGTGTCATGGAATTGTGACTTCAAAAACATAAAGTTTGGTTATGCCCAGACTTTATGCTATTCTGGTTGTTCTAAATATAGGTTGTTCAGTTGTAGTGTAAGTTGATTCTTTCTAGTATCTCGCCTTGAGTAAATATATAAAAACACTTTGGTCTGCCAGATCGAAGATCGTTTGGTTGTTTCTCCTAGTGGTTAGCTAAAAGTTCTTGCATCAATCCAACCCAATTTCAAATCAGGGAAAAAGTCAGCCAGATTTTCTGGAAGTGCGTTCCCACACAATCGCAGGAGAAATTTATTATGGCAACAGGAACAGTAAAATGGTTTAACGAAAGTAAGGGCTATGGCTTTATTCAATCAGAAAATGACAAAGACCTCTTTGTTCATTTCTCTGAGATTCAAGGAGACGGTTTTAAAACTCTCACAGAAGGCCAGTCCGTCGAATTTGAAGAAGGTATGGGCCAAAAGGGGCCACAAGCCACTCAAGTGGTCCCTAAGTAGAAACAGCTAAATCTCATCAGGCAGAATTTCAATTCTTCCAGAGTCCTTTCGGTTTCATATGATGTCAAAGGGCTCGGCCATTTGGTCGAGTCCTTTTCTTTTGCCGCAGCAAAAACATCTTACATCCAGCTCAAACCCAAGGCCGCAATAAAACAACTTTAAACAAAGCGAAGTTTAAAAAAGGACTTCACTTTTTTGAAAAAATACTTTACCCGTAAATTTAAAAATATATCTTATGCTCTCTCTATCACTCTCATATATAAAACATAACTGGCTTGGCAATATACGCAATGATGTGCTTGCAGGTATGGTTGTCGCACTAGCCCTCATTCCTGAAGCGATTGCCTTCTCCATCATTGCCGGTGTTGACCCCAAGGTGGGTTTGTATGCTTCATTCTGCATTGCTATTGTCATTGCTTTTATCGGTGGCCGGTCTGGCATGATCTCTGCCGCAACGGGTGCCATGGCTCTTGTCATGGTTTTACTGGTGAAAGAGCACGGGCTTGAGTACCTCCTTGCGGCAACTATCCTGACAGGGATTTTGCAGATCATTGCTGGTTTTTTCAGGTTAGGCTCCCTCATGCGGTTTGTTTCACGTTCTGTCGTAACAGGTTTTGTAAATGCCCTGGCCATTTTAATATTCATGGCACAACTTCCAGAGTTCAAGGGAGCAGGAGTCCAGATGTACGGCATGGTCGCTCTCGGACTGGCAATTATTTACATCTTCCCACGTTTCACAAAGGCTGTTCCATCACCGCTTATCAGTATCATTACTGTTACGGCAATCAGTATCTATTTTGGAATGGATTTACGCACGGTAGGAGATATGGGAGAACTCCCCTCTACCTTACCCATTTTTCTGTTGCCCGACATACCGCTCAACCTGAATACATTGCAGATTATTTTCCCCTATTCTCTCACCCTCATGGCTGTCGGCCTGCTCGAATCGCTGATGACAGCAACCATTGTCGATGACCTGACAGATACTTCCAGCAATAAAAACCGCGAATGCGTTGGGCAAGGTATTGCCAATATTGTATCTGGTTTTTTTGGAGGCATGGCAGGTTGTGCAATGATCGGGCAATCGGTTATCAATATTAAGTCCGGGGGTCGTGGTCGTTTATCGACACTTTTCGCAGGACTGTTCCTCTTGTTCTTGCTTTTGGTTCTCGGAGATTGGGTACGCCAAATTCCAATGGCTGCCCTCGTTGCCGTTATGATAATGGTTTCGATTGGAACATTCGATTGGTCATCTTTTAAAAACCTGAGAACACACCCAAAAACCTCCAGTCTTGTAATGATAACCACCGTAATAGTCGTTGTTATTACACATGATTTGGCAATGGGTGTTTTTGTCGGAGTTTTGACGAGTTCTCTTTTCTTCGCCCGTAGAGTGTCGCGACTACTAAAAATCGAATCCCATTTATCTGAGAATGCAGAAGAACGTACCTACCAGGTTTATGGACAGGTCTTTTTTGCATCTGCAGGTATCTTCTCTGGTTCTTTCGATTTCAAAGAAGTAGTGCAAGATGTCACCATTGATGTCAGCGGAGCCCATTTCTGGGACTTGTCCGCTGTCGGCGCGTTGGATAATGTTGTCATGAAATTCCGTCGTGAAGGAACGGCCGTTCATCTACTTGGAATGAATAAAGCGAGCGCTACGATTGTTGATCGTCTTGCAGTGTATGACAAACCCAATGCGCTTGAACTGATGCCAAAGCATTAAAGGAGAGAAAGAATGGCTAAACTATTAGTATGTCTCGACGGGTCGGCTTATGCAGATAATATCTGCACCACTGCCGCGTGGGTTGCAAAGCAGATGAATGCTGAGATTGATCTCCTCCATGTTATGCGCCGCTCCTCAGATTATCAGGCACCGACAGACCATACTGGATTAATGGGCTTTGAGGCACGCAGTAATCTTCTGGAGGAATTAACAAAGGTTGATGAAGAGCGAGGTCGTTTAGATCAAAAGAAGGGGAAAATAATTCTTGAACATGGGGCCAAAGTTTTGAAAGAAGCTGGTATTGAAAACATAAACCTTATTCACCGACGTGGTAGCTTGGTTGAAACCATTCACGAATTTGAAAATTCCGTTGAAATGATCTTCATGGGGAAACGAGGCGAACATGCAGATATCAACTCTGTTTTTCTAGGCTCAAATCTAGAAAAGGTTGCACGCGCTCTCAATAAACCACTCTTTATCGTATCTTTACTTATACGCCCGATCAAACGCTTCTTAATTGCTTATGACGGTAAAGACAGTGTACACAAAGCAATCGACTACATCACCCCGTTACTAGGAAAGAACTTAGAGTGTCACTTGCTAGCGGTTGAACGCAGTAAAGGGGAAATCGAAACGGCAGAAGCCGAACAAAAACTAAATAAAGCCGGGTTCCAAACTACCCTGAAGATAGAACAAAGCTCTCACGCCGACCAAATAATATCCTCTTACGTAATCGAAAATGAGATCGACCTTCTGATCACAGGTGCGTATAGCCACTCACGCATACACAGCTTCTTACTGGGAAGCACAACCGCATCACTAATCAAGACTTGCAAAATACCGTTGCTCTTATTCAGATAAAAAATAAAACTCAATAAAACTCACCCATTTTATTATGCAGGATTTGGACAACCTTGCATTTGAAGGATATGGTAGCCACTACTTCTAATATCCTGTTCGACATTTGAACGAGCTAATTCAGAATGACAGAAATTACATAGTTCTTGACGCAAACCCTTACTATCTTCACCATTTTTCTCAAGCCACTCCTGAGCATATTTAAAAGCAGTATCGGGGCTAATGCCCTCAGGAACCAGAACATCAAAATGCATGGTATGACCCTTTATAGATTTTGTATAGGTGTCATAAACATCTACTTTCATATTTAAATTTTCCAAGTTTGTTAGCAAAGATTATGTAGGTATAGCCTTCGATTCGGATTGATACTCTCGACAAAGAAGGTCGGTATCTTTCTGGCTTAAGTTCTCCTCCGTTAATTCACAAAAAAACTTTTTCTCTCCTATTTTTCGATTAAAGCGGCAGGTTCCACAAACCCCAAAAGCTTTCATACCATTCATTTTCTGCATTTCTACTAAGAGCCGTTTTAGATCTTCTACTAACTGATTTTGCTCTTGATGCGGAAGCTCTTTCCAGGCATTCCGCATAGAAGGTGAGGGAACTGCTTTCTCCAACAACTTCCTGCCTGACCGTGTCACGTCCAAGTGAACCACCCTGCCATCCTTTTTGTCTGGAGTTTTATTAATAAACCCTTTGGACTCTAAGGTAGTCAAAGTCTGAGACACGGTTCCCTTTGTTAAGCCTAGATACTCGGTTACCCCCTGAGGAGTATTAGAGTAGCGGTTTGCGCGCTTTAAAAAATGCAGAGCGTTCAATTGTATGGGCTGAAGGTTGTAATCAGACCCGGCCAGCCTGGCCTCTGAATCCAGCACCCGCGAAATCCTCTCTATGTATTCATGTAAAAGCATAGCATCCATAAACATATTGTATCGAATCGAAATTAGTTTGACAAATTCTTTTTTCAGCGGTATGGTTATTTTAGTTCTGACTCGAAACTATTAATCATTTAACAAAAAGGAGTTTTCAAACATGAAACAAAGTCTTTCGGTTTTAGCATTCACCATCATGCTATCTATCGCATCTCAAGTCTGCGCTGAGTCTCAGATCGATTATCCAGAGGGGTATCGTAATTGGACACATATCAAGTCCATGCTTATTGAACCGGGACACCCTCTCGAGAATCCGTTTCAGGGGTTACATCATGTTTATGGAAACGACAAAGCCCTGAAA
>JAJDBA010000075.1 GCA_029261675.1 Nitrospinaceae bacterium | reverse complement strand
ATAGGGACTACAACATGCGATATATCGTTTTCTCAGACCTCCATAGTAATCTCGAAGCACTGCTTCAATTTGAGAAAGAAATTTCTTCCATCCCTTATGATCGCCTAGTCTGCCTGGGTGATATTGTAGGCTATGGGGCTGACCCCAATCTTTGCGTTGACTGGGTTAGAAAAAATGCCGACTTTACTCTTGCAGGGAATCATGATCTCGCGGTAGTCAAAAAAACAGATATCGCCTATTTCAATGACTATGCGATTGAAGCGTGCAAGTGGACGCAAAAAATACTGACTGCTCAAAACAGAGCGTTTCTCGAATCATTACCGATGGACAGGGAGGAGAACGGTGTTTACTGGGTGCATGCTTCTCCGCACCAACCTGCAAGATGGCATTATATTGTTTCAAAAAAAGGTGCAGAAAAGCATTTTTTGAATTTTAATGCACCTGTTTGTTTTGTCGGCCATTCGCACAAACCGATCATTCTGGAGCAAAACCCTGAGGGTGAGATCAATGACTATGTCGCGGATCTGTGGGATATCAAACCCGAAAATCGCTATATATTTAATGATGGCAGCTTGGGTCAACCTCGGGATGGCAACACTAAGCCGATGTATATTCTCTACGATTCCTATGAGCGCACGGTTGAGTTCAAAAGGTTTGATTACGACTTTACGCAAACACAAAATAAAATTATCGAGAATGGACTTCCCCCCTACCTGGCCGATCGCCTTTCACGGGGAAAATAACCGCCTGCCCCTTTGATTGTGCCCGGTATGAACCGTTAAGTAAGGAAAAGGTCTATTGACCCTGTTTTGGGGAAGTGTTATATTGAAATCGAACAACTTCAATAAAATTAATAACTTAGTGGGTCTTCATGCTCTTTTAAGATGATATGACTGATATGCGTTTCGTAAATTCAAATATTTATAAAGTAATTTTTGTTGCTGGGTTTCTTTTTTGCCAGGCAAATTTTGCGGTTGCCGCTCGCGCATTACCTGCGAGTGATTTGTATTTTTTAGCGCAAAAATCTTTTTATCAACTCAAGGCGGCCCCTGAAAAGCAGAAGTTCAGACACCATTGGATGAAAACCATAAATATGTTTTCCAAAGTGGTGGATCGTTACCCCAAAAGTAGTGAGGCCTATCGAGCAGAGTTCACGATAGGGAAACTGTATGAGGGGCTGAACGCAGTTTCTAAAAATTCAAAGGATCTGGATCGGGCTGCACAGCATTACAATAATATTTCTGAAAAATATTCGCCTGCAAATTTGTCTGATGATGCATTGTTCCGTGTCGCAGAAATCCATCTTTTAAAAGGAAAGTTTGCATCGGCATCCACAACCTTTAAGAAAATATTTGAGAAATACCCTCAAGGTGATCAGGCTAAAATCGCTCAGCAAAAATATAAGAGCATCCAAATTGCCCCTAAGAATAAGGTTTATGCGAAAGTTGCACCTGTTGCTAAGCCAAAGCACACTAAGCCTGATAGGATTGCGAAGAAAGAATCGCAGCTAAAAAGAGTGTCCTCTATTTCCACAGCTGATGATAAGAAAAAGGTTGTTGCGGAGTTTAAACAGAAAACTCGAAAAGCGATTGTAAAAAAAGTCAGTCAACCCGCATCGGCTAAGCCATCCAGCAAAGGACCTGTTAAGAAGAAAGTTGTACAACCAGCGATAAAAATAAGGAAAGTTAAGAAATCTCCTGTTAAGGAAAAGCCTGTACAGCGCCCGATAAGATTGGCTAAGAAGAAAGCAATAATCAAGGATGGTTTTGGGAGAGGATATTTATACAACCCAAAAATTTCCAAGAGAAAACAAAATGATGCTCCGCTAATTGTGGTCGATGCGGGTCATGGTGGCAAAGATCATGGTGCTAGAAGTGCTTCAGGTATAAAAGAAAAGGACGTTAATATAAAGATCGCCAAGCATGTCAAAACCATTCTTGTGAATCGGTTTAAGTATCGAGTGGTGATGACAAGAAAGGACGATACGTTTATTCCCCTGAAAGATCGAAGCAAAATTTCCAACAAACGGAACGCGGATCTGTTTGTATCCATTCATGCCAATGCCGCAAAGAGAAAATCGGCTCATGGAATTGAGACATACTTTCTCGGGACGTCTCATAATGAACGTGCTTTGGAAACGGCTGCTCGCGAAAATGGGGAGTTGGTGAAATCGGTCAAAGATAATCAGGTGCAACAAATTCTTGCGAGTTTGATCACTACGACCAAGATCAATGATTCTTCCCGACTGGCCGGACGTGTTCAGGATAACCTTTATAAATCTTCTAAGAAGAAATATCGCGGTCTAAAAAACCTGGGTGTTAAAGAAGGGCCTTTCTATGTTCTTCATGGTGCCGACATGCCCAGTATTCTTGTCGAAGTCGGATTTTTAACTCACCGCAAAGAAGCCAAAATGCTTTCGCAGCCAGAATATCTTTATCGGCTGGCGTCTTCCATTGCAGAGGGCATTCATAAATACCTACAGGATAAAGGTCCTTCAATTTAAACGCGAATGTCATCCCCCATTATTGCTATTGTAGGACGAGCAAATGTTGGCAAGTCTACTCTCTTCAACAAGCTCACTCAAAGCCGTTCCGCCATTGTCAACGACACCCCAGGTGTTACTCGTGACCGAATTTACGGTGCAGCAGATATGGGAATTCGTTCTGCTCTGATAGTAGACACAGGTGGTGTCGATGTCGATCAAAATAACCCTATAGAACTTCAAGTGGTTGAACAGGGACGATGGGCAAGGGATGAAGCTGACTGTGTGATTATAGTGGTGGATAATCAGGAAGGCCTCACTCCTTATGATCGTGAGATGGTCGATGAAATAAGGAAATCAGGAAAACCTTATGTTTTGGCCGTAAATAAAATTGACTCGCCATCACAGCATCATATTCTTCCTGAGTTTAATAAGCTGGGAGTGAAATATTTATTGCCGGTCTCGGCGGAGCATGGGCATGGCCTTTACGAGTTGATTGAAACTGTATCCGAACTTCTCCCGGAACACGTTGAGCCAGAGGTGGATAGTAATGCAATACGAGTTGCAGTAATTGGAAAGCCTAATGTTGGAAAATCCTCTTTAATCAATAAACTTTTAAACTCTGAACGTTGTATTGTTTCAAATATACCAGGAACAACCCGAGACTCTATTGATACGTTTCTGCAAGCGAATGGTCAAGGTTTTGTATTGGTAGATACAGCGGGAATTCGTAGAAAAGGCAAGACTAAGCAGGTGCTGGATAAATTTAGCATGATCATGGCATTGAGGGCTTTGGATCGGTGCGATGTGGCGATCCTCCTGTTGGACGGTGTGGAGATGGTCACTGATCAGGATGCGACAATTGCTGGGTATGCTTTGGATAGGGGGAAGGGGTGCGTCATTATTGGAAATAAATGGGATTTGACGCGTGAAAAAGAAGTTACTTTTGAAGAATTTGAGGAAAACGTTCGATACAGACTCAAGTTTATGGAGTTCGCACCCATTTTAACGGTCTCTGCAAAATCGGGTATGCGAGTGGATAAAATTTTGCCACAGGCAGAAAAGGTATTTGCAGAGTATTCTCGTAGAATTTCAACAGGTCCCTTGAACGACTGTTTTGAAAAAGCGATTCAAAAAAATCCTATGAGCAGTTATCGTGGCAAATTTTTAAAGATGTTTTATGCGACACAGATTAAAAGTAAACCGCCTACATTTAAATGTTTTTTAAACTATCCCGAAGCCATTCACTTTTCTTACAAGCGGTATTTAGTTAATAGTATTAGAAAAACATTTGGCTTAATGGGCACTCCGGTTCGATTGATTTTATCCCCCAAAAAGGATCCCTGACTTTTTGACCTGAATAGCATTCAATTGCCCTCCACTTATTGGTTTTAATTACCACCTTGGCTTTAACTTCAATGAAATGAATTATGTATCCTGATGTATATGTAATTTACACTTAGCTCTTTTCTGTTCTCGACCTAAGTCCCTCAATTTAATGATTTTTTTATATCCCCGACTCTCATAAACCTTTGACTTTTGTCTCGAAATTTGGAATGGTTAAGGTTCTTCATTAACTTTATAAAGAAGATTAAGCGAGGTAGTGATATTGAAAAAAGCAGACTCAAATGGAACTCTTGTTAAGGCTGATATCGTTGACCTTGTCTATGGAAAAGTCGGGTTTACCCGGCAGGAAGCGGCTGAAGCCGTAGATATTTTATTTGAAGAAATCAAAAGCCGATTGGCACAGGGAGAAAATGTTCGCATTTCGAGGTTTGCCAGTTTTATTCTGAGGAAAAAAAATGCACGGAATGCGCGCAACCCAAAGACGGGGGAGTCGATAAGGATCAATCCTCGTACTGTTTTGACATTCAAACCCAGTAAACAACTATTAGCTTCTACAAACCAGGATACCCATGAAAATTCCTCCAATTCCTGATAAGTTATTTTTCAAAATAGGTGAAGTCGCTGATCTTGCTGGTGTCGAGCAACATGTGCTCAGATATTGGGAAGATGAAATAGAATCTCTCAAGCCCAAAAAGAACAAATCGGGGCAACGCCTCTATCAAAGAAGGGATGTTGAACTGATTTTTGAGATCAAGCAATTATTGTATGCAGAAAAATTCACGGTTGCCGGCGCAAGAAAGAAGCTGAAGCAAAGTAAGAAAAAGGAAACTCAACTGGATATTGCTTTTGACCGCGAAAGTTTCGTTGAGTGGAAAGAGGAAATCAAGCAGGACTTGGAATCTATTTTAAGTACTCTTGATAATAAGTAAGACGAGGAAAAGCAGAAAAACATCCCTGACCTTTTGATCAGGGATGTTTGAACCTGTTTAAGAGAAAGCTTTTTTGGCTACTTCTACTAGAGCGTCTACGGTTCGACAACCTAATAAATCGGCATCTTCCCTGGCTACTTCTTCGCCGCTTGCAT
>JAJDBA010000074.1 GCA_029261675.1 Nitrospinaceae bacterium | reverse complement strand
GTCCCTTTTCGTGGAGAACATCGAACCCTTTGTCAGCGGCAGCCCGACCCGCATTGTCCGAATCGAATACCAAAACCACCGAGCTGGCATAATTTCTCAGCATTCCCGCTTGCCTTGAGGTTAAAGCTGTTCCACAGGTTGCGACGGTATTCAAAATTCCATATTGGGTGGCTCGCATCTGGTCGAGATAACCTTCGACTAAAATCGCCTGATCCTCTTTGCGAATCGCTTGACGCGCTACGTCCATACCAAAAAGCACCTGACTTTTTTGATAGAGCGGCGTTTCAGGGGAATTCAGATATTTGGGGTTTTCGCCTTCAACAATACTGCGGCCACCAAAACCAATAACGTAACCATGAGGATCTTTGATGGGGAAAATCACCCGACCTCGAAAACGATCGTAAGTGTTAGAACCATCTTCTTTTTCGATGACAAGACCCGATTTTAAAACAATTTCGCGTGAAAGATTTCCCTTTTGCTGGAAATGACCGACCAGCCCACGCCAAGTCGAGGCCGCCCAGCCGATTTGATATTTATCGAGAACTTCACCGGTAAAGTGGCGGCTTTTTAAATAGTCCCGAGCCGCTAACCCAGCCTCTGCATCGTTGAAGAGAGAGTGAAAATAGTCTGCCGCAAGTTCGTTGGTCTTTTTTAAAGCTTCGCGTTCTTTATATTGAGGGTCGTTCAGGTTGCCAGCATCGCGGCTGGGGATGATAACGCCTGCGCTCTCGGCAAATTGTTTGACGGCATCGACAAAAGAAATGTTCTGAGTTTCCATTACAAATTTAAACACATTGCCACCCGCACCACAGCCAAAACAGTGGTAAATTCGCTTTTCAGGACTGACGGTGAAAGACGGTGTCTTTTCTGAATGGAAAGGGCAAAGACCTTTGAAGTTTTTACCGATTTTTTTTAGAGTCACCGACTGCGAAACCGCTTCCACGATATCGGTGCGGTCTCTCACTTCATCAATGACGCTGTCGGGGATAGAGTATTTCAATATATCAATGATCCATCAAGCATCTTTAGTTAAAAAAGATGCAGAATTAAAAGTCAGTTCAAATATTCGTTTGCCAGTTCCTTGATCTGAGCATTGTCGGCCTTGCCTTTAAACTCGGGAACCAGAGTTTTCATTATTTTTCCAAAATCTTTCATGCCTTCCGCACCCGTTTCGGCAATGACTTCCTGAATGCGGCGGCGCAAATCTTCTTCCGAAACTTGCTCCGGTAAGTAGGTTTGTAAGATTTCCATTTCCTGCATTTCTTTATCTTTTAACTCAGGGCGATTCCCTTGTTCGTAAAGGGCAGCGGCTTCTTTTCTCTTTTTTACTTCACGAGTGACAATGGTAAGAATCTCTTCTTCTGTGAGGTCTTTTCGAGTGTCGATTTCCTGTTTTTTTAGGGCAGAAATTACACAGCGTACCGTCTCAAGTCGTATCGTATCTTTAGACTTCATCGACTCCTTCATATCAGAAAGGAGTTTTTCCTTTAAACTCATAGGCTTATAACATCGGGCAAAGGTGGAAATATAGGTACCCGAAAGGGGTTTGTCAATACTTCCACATAATTAAATAAATTTTGGGAAATGCTAGGAAATTTAAGAAGTCCTTATTTATCAAAAAGATAGGGCGGGCATGGGCCGGCGGGTTTTGAAGGACATATATATTTAAATTTTCAAAGCAGCTCATTGTCTCACATTTTCATGCTTTGAGGTACAAATAATGGTGTTTTTTTATTTTTGGGAGGGAAAGGTAAACAACTGAGAGAGATTTAAAATTCCATTTCAGTAACCTAAAAATGTGTGAAACACCGCTCCTCCGCCAACGCAAAAATAGATGAACGCGCCAGCAAGGTTCCAGACAATTTCTTTCATCTCATTGAAGGTCATCCGACACCTCCGTTAATGACAAGATAAAAGAAAGCCAACGTGGTGACCACTGTGTTCACCACTGCCGATGCGATCAAAAGTTTTTGAGAAATGCCTACGAAGTCCATGAGTCAGCCTTTTATTGTTTTTGTATTCTATTTTTCAAGCTTTCTTATATAAGAGACCAGTTGCCATATCTGGTTATCATTTAGCATTTTGAAGCCCATCATTCCCGTTCCTTTTGATCCATTTTTGATTATCCAAAACAATTGGCCGTCTGGAATGTCTTTCATCATTGCCTGACATGAAAAGTCTCGTGGCTTGGGATTCATGCCTCTTGCCATTGTCCCATTCCCTTTGCCATCGAGGCCATGGCATTGAGAGCAGGTCAATGGTTTGGCTTCCTTTTTGTAAAGCGCTTCACCTGCCGCTATGTTCTCCGCGGTGGCTTCTAAAGGATTGGTCTGCTTAAATATATTGCTGGGAGCTTGAGGAGTTTTTCTTTGTTGAACACAGTCATCTGCAAAGGTGTTAGATGCAAGCAAAAGAAAAGTTAATAAGATGGATGGTAAATGAATAGGTTTTTGCACTTATGCCTCTCCTCAATAAATAAGATAATTGTTACGCACTTCTTTAAAGTTGTTTAGCTCTTGCTGCCAAGACTCTTTCAGGCTTTCCAAGGAGAATGAATCGTCGAAGATGGTTTCTCTTAAAGCCGTGTTGCCGTATAGCAGATCAATCGCTGGCCGATCGCTGACGAACTCATAGGGCTCGGTGCGCCATTTGAAATCTTTGGGATACAGCTCGGCAATGGCTCTCAGTAGGGCGATGGTGGTCAATAAGGGTTTGAACTGCTTTCTATCGGTGACATGAATTTGCAATCCCCCACAGGCTTCGCCTCCGTGTTTTTGAAACATGGGCTGGAAAAATTGCGGTCGGAACATGACACCGGGTAATTGGTCGTTTTCTATTCTTTGCAATAATTTATGTGGGTCGATATAGGGTGCGCCAAAATTTTCGAAAGGGCGGGTGGTGCCTCGACCTTCTGAAAGTTGAGTTCCTTCAAACAGGCACATTCCCGGATACACCACAGCCGTATCGAGTGTTGGCATATTGGGGGAGGGGGGCACCCAGGGAAGTCCCGTTTCGTCGTACCATTGTTCGCGGTTCCAATGCGTCATGGGCACGACTTTAAGCTCGCAACCGATATCGATTTCGTGATTAAAAAATAGTGCAAGCTCTCCCGCCGTCATCGCATGGCGATTGGGTAATGGATATTGCCCTACAAAAGAGCGGTAATCTTCTGCTACCAGATTGCCTTCCAGATCAACTCCGTTTATTGGGTTCGGTCGGTCGCAAACGATCATTCTAGTGCCCGACTGTTTGCAGATGTCCATGCATTTGGCCATGGTGTAGATGAAGGTGTAGTAACGTGCGCCGACATCTTGAATATCAAAGATAAGGTTGTCTATCCCCACGAGGGCTGCGGGGTCCGGCTCAAGCGTTGCTTCTGTTTTTCCATAAAGGCTGGATATGGTGAGTCCGGAAACAGGGTCCACTTCATTCTCTATTTCGATCATGTCTTGCGCAATTCCGTAGAGTCCATGCTCGGGAGCGAAAAGCGCGCTTAACGTGAATGAAGGATGCGAGTTGAAGTGAGCGATCGAATGTTTATGGTCGCTTGCAAGGCTGGTGTGGTTGACAATGAGGCCAACGGTTTTGCCTTTTAAAAATTTTTCGGGTTGTGCGAGCAGGTGGTTGATGCCAGGAAGAGTCATTATGTTATGAAAATGGGATCAGGAAAATTTGTAACCTTTGGGGATAACGATGATCCCAGATTCTTTGTCGACAAAAAACCGTTTCTTGTCTTGTTTCAAATTGTAGCCAATTTCTGTGTTGGGAGGAACTTCAACATCTTTATCGATAATGGCCATTTTTATTTTACAGCCTTTGTTTATTTTAACACGATCCATAATCAGTGAGAGTTTGACTTCCGCGCCACTATCTACCAATACTTCTCGGCCGATAACGGAGTTTAATACTTTCCCTCCGCTGATAATGCTTCCCTCTGCGATGATACTGTCTATTGCCTGCCCGCGTCGACCGTCATCATTGAAGATAAACTTGGCGGGTGGGGTGCCGTAGCTGGCGGTGCGGATGGGCCAGTTTTTATTGTAGAGATTGAATTCAGGATGAACACTCCTAAGGTCCATATTTGCTTCCCAGAAAGCTTTGATTGTTCCTACATCGCGCCAATAGCCAATTTCTTTTTTAGTGAGATCGGGGATTCGGTTTCTGCGAAAGTTATAGGAGTAAACTCTGGAAGTGTCGAATATTTTCGGCAGGATGTCTTTGCCAAAATCATGCGATGAATTTTTGTCCTCTGCATCCTTATAAAGGATGTCGATCAGAAAATCTTTGTTGAATATGTAATTCCCCATCGATGCAAAGGCTTCTTTTTCTCGGCCTGGAATGGATTTGGGGCGCTTCGGTTTTTCCTGAAATCCGATGATTCGATATTTTTCCTGCACTTGTATCACCCCAAAAGATTTTGCATCTTCAATAGGAACGGGAAGCGCAGAAACGGTTACATCCGCTTTTTTTCTAATGTGAAACTCGATCATTTGTTGCAGATCCATCCGGTAAATATGGTCGGCACCGAATACGGCAATGAGGTCGAAGTCGCCATCTTCAATCAAATTGATATTCTGATAAATCGCATCGGCTGTTCCCTGGTACCAGCTATCCCCCGTGCGTTTTTGCGCGGGAACGGGCAGTATGAAATGGTCGCGGATAACGGAACCGATCCGCCAGGTTTCATTGATATGCTCGGTTAGCGATTGTGATTTGAACTGGGTAAGAACGTATATGGAGTAAACACTTGAGTTGATGAAATTACTCAAGGCAAAATCGATCAATCGGTATTTCCCCCCGAAAGGAACAGCAGGTTTTGCCCGGTGCTGTGTCAGAGGCAAAAGACGGTTACCTTCACCGCCGGCAAGGATCATTCCAAGAACTTTTTTTGTTGAGCCAGCCATGTTGCCTTTCCCTCTATCCTGAAGAGTTACTTGGTTGGAAGGGGAACCTTATAGATTCACTTCATACTAATGTTTGTGCCGTATCCTGTCAACTCCGGCAGTCGCGGAGGCAAATGGTCAATGTTCGCAAGGCGGGCGAAATTATTTGAGCATATAACTATAGTAAAAGGGGCAATTGTATGAGGTTGACTGGAGGGTTTGATCTTTAGAGTCCAGCGTCACGCCGCCCTCTGGCGAGGGAAGCAGATAGTAGTATTTTTTAAGCCTTTTATAATTGTAAAAGCCAGATAACGAGTGCTAGTTACTTGTGGAGGTATTCCACAAAAAAACCCCGACTCCATTCATAGAATGGGGCCGGGGTTGAGTTGGTTAAAACTTAATGGGTGGCTTACATCATGCCAGGCATACCGCCCATTCCACCCATACCGCCCATGCCGCCCATTCCACCGCCAGCAGGACCGTGATTATGCTCTTCCTTTTCTTCTGGAAGATCCGTGATCATAGCTTCGGTGGTCAACAACAATCCTGAAATGCTTGCCGCGTTTTGTAATGCAGTGCGGGTCACTTTTGCAGGATCGATGATTCCGGCTTTGATCATGTCGGTGTAGTCGCCTTTTTTAGCATCAAAACCCATGTTGCCTTTGAGGGTTTTGACTTTTTCGCAGATAACGGTACCTTCTTCTCCTGCGTTTGAAGCGATTTGGCGAAGGGGTTCTTCGAGAGCTCGGCGAATGATTTGAACGCCAAGTTTGAAGTCATGGTCACCCTTGACTTTATCTAGAGAAGCCACACAACGTATTAATGCTACTCCGCCGCCAGGAACGATTCCTTCTTCAACTGCTGCACGTGTTGCATGCAGAGCATCTTCAACGCGAGCTTTCTTTTCTTTCATTTCTGTTTCAGTCGCGGCTCCAACTTTAATGATAGCAACGCCACCAACCAGTTTAGCAAGACGCTCTTGAAGTTTTTCGCGATCATAGTCCGAAGAAGTTTCATCAATCTGGTTTCGAATCTGTTTGACTCGAGCCTGAATGTCAGAAGCTTTTCCTTTACCGTCAACAATCACGGTGTTGTCTTTATCAATGGTGATGCGTTTTGCGCGACCGAGGTCTGCCAACTCAACACTGTCGAGAGATACACCAATGTCTTCGGTGATGACTTTGCCGCCGGTGAGAATAGCGATATCATTGAGCATATCTTTTCGACGATCACCAAAACCAGGTGCTTTTACAGCAGAAACATTCAATGTGCCGCGCAATTTGTTGACAACCAAAGTTGCGAGAGCTTCACCTTCAATATCTTCAGCAAGAATGAGAAGAGGTTTTCCGCCTTTTGCAACTTTTTCAAGTAGTGGCAGAAGGTCTTTCATGCTGGCGATTTTCTTTTCGTGAAGCAGAATGTAACAATCTTCAAGAACTGATTCCATGCGCTCTGCATCGGTCACGAAATAAGGAGAAAGATAACCGCGGTCAAACTGCATTCCTTCAACGATTTCGAGAGCGGTGTCCATGCTTTTTGCTTCTTCAACGGTGATAACGCCGTCTTTACCCACTTTGTCCATAGCTTCAGAAATGATCTGACCAATGGCTTTGTCCTGATTTGCGGAAATGGTTCCAACCTGTGCAATTTCTTTTTTATCTTTGGTTGGTTTTGCCATTTTATGAATTTCAGGGATGATGGTTTCAACGGCAGCTTCAATGCCGCGTTTGATATCCATTGGGCTTGCGCCGGCGGTTACATATTTCATTCCTTCACGGAAAATAGCCTGCGCCAAAACAGTAGCGGTAGTGGTGCCATCACCTGCGTTGTCACTGGTTTTGCTGGCAACTTCGTTTACCATTTGCGCGCCCATGTTTTCAAAGGGGCATTCCAGTTCGATTTCTTTGGCAACGGTCACGCCATCTTTGGTGATTGTGGGGGAACCGAATTTTTTATCGATAACCACGTTTCGGC
>JAJDBA010000073.1 GCA_029261675.1 Nitrospinaceae bacterium | reverse complement strand
AGGATGATCCCCATTCCTCCCACCCATTGCATCAGGTTCCTCCAGAAAAGAATTCCATGGGGTAACGCATCGATATCAATAAGGATAGATGCTCCAGTGGTGGTAAACCCACTTACACTTTCAAATAGAGCATCGATATAGTCCGGGCAGGCTCCTGTCAGGTAAAGTGGAATCGCACCAAAAATGGACATAGCCATCCAAGACGAGGCCACAATTGCAAAGCCTTCTCGGTCGCGCAGCTTTTCAATACCAGAAGGGAAGAGCTTCCAGAGCAAAAGACCCGAAATAAGACCCGCAGCAAAAGTCAGGCTGAACGCAGAAGTTTCTGAGATAAAACCTTCGAGAGCAGGGTGGTCGTAATACATCGAAACGCCAAGTGGCGCTAGAAGAAGACCAGAAAGAAGAATTAACAGAACCCCAACAACATTTAATATCGCTTGGATATTCATCGGAAAGGAAGAAAAGAACGCTTACGATCAAAGAGTTTTTCGATTTTTTCAATGGCTCCGGGTAGGGCGACCAGAATGACTGAGTCGCCGGATTCCAGGGCTATTTCATCGTTGGGGATCAACATTTCTCCTTTTCTGAGAATGGCACCAATGATGGCTTCCTTGGGAAATTTGATTTTCGAAATTTGTTTGTCAACGATGGAGGAGTCCGGTTCTACTCCGATTTCCATGACCTCGGCATCTTCGATCAGTTTAAACACCGACATCACACTCCCTTTTCTCAAATGCTTCAATATCGCACTAACGGTTATCAGGCGTGGGTTGATGGTAATATCTATGCCAATGGAATCCAGGATAGGCAGGTACTCCGGGTCATTAGTAATGACCAAAGCTCGTTTCGCGCCATATTTTTTTGCCAATAAGGCGGAAAGGATATTATTTTCGTCGTCATCCGAAAGAGCCAGAAAAAAATCCGCTTCCTTCATATTTATTTCATTGAACAGATCCATATCTGTTCCGCTACCATGCATGACAACGGTTTTTTTTAGTTGATCCGCTGCAACGTGAGCCATATCTCTGGACGGTTCGATGATGCGCACATCGCGGGTGCCTTCTTCTAAGGCTTTTGCGAGGTGAATGGCCATAGGGGTAGCACCGTAAATAATTACTTTTTGAACTTCATCGAGAGTTTTATTTAGCATGGGGAGGAGAAAAGGCAGGAACTCTTTATCTACGAGAGTGTAGAACCTATCGCCAGCATGAATGATATCTTCATCTTTCGGGAGTACCAATTCTCCATCGCGAACGATGGCTACGATTAGAAATGAATCCATTAATGTGATGCTGCGGATGTCATGAATCGACTTCCCGGCGATGGGAGCATTTTCAGGAACATCAAACTCACGCAAGAGAACTTCTCCGTCAGCAAATTCGGCAACGTTGACGACGCCCGGAGTCTCAAGGAACTTCAAAATGGTTTCGACCATGATCTGCGGCGGATTGATTGCCTGGTCGATGAATAAATCCTGCGGAGAAAGAATGGCATCGCTGGAGGTGAATTCCATATCACGTAACCGAGCGAACCGTTTGGGTACTTCGAAACGGGAAGCAAGAAAACAGGTAAGCTGGTTGATCTCGTCTTTTTCGGTAACGGCAATCAGCATTTCAGTGGTCTTGATACCAGCCTTGACCAATACGCTGGGCAGGCAGGCATTGCCATGCACTGCCATGACATCAAGCGTATCTGAAATTCGCCGTGTCCGGTCCAGATCCATGTCCACGATGGCGACATCGTGGCCTTCCTGCGAAAGTTCCTGGGCAAGATTAAATCCGACTATTCCCGCTCCAACGATGAGTATTCTCATGCGACCTTATAGAATAAAGAGAAAGATTCTCACTGCCATAATAAGAGTTTCTCGTTTTTTTTGCTACCCGGTATGTTGAGTTATTTGGATTTATTAAGAAATTCCAGAAAGTCGGAATTTTCGGACATCAGGACAGTCGTGTTGGTATTTAAAGAACCTTTGTAAGCTTCCATGGATCGCATAAAAGAGTAAAACTGGGGATCTTTGCTGAAAGCATCGGCGTAAATTTTGGTCGACAGCCCATCGCCTTCACCACGAATGGATTGCTCTTGTTTATAGGCTTCTGCGACGAGAATGGTTTTTTCTTTGTCGGTTTCAGCGCGAATTTTGGTCGCTTCTTCTTTACCTTCCGAGCGGTATTCCATAGCAATACGTTCGCGCTCTGTGCGCATCCGGTTGAATATGGAGCTGGCAATTTCAGGAGGTAGGTCGGTGCGCTTGATTCTTACTTCCACAACTTCCAAACCGTATGCTGCGGCTTTAATATTCGTTTCTTTGGTTACCTTGGCCATAATGGCATCCCGCGTTGCGGTAACAATGTCGATGAGGTTGTGGTTACCGATCTCAACGCGTAACTCAGAATAGATAATATCGTCCAACCGTGCCCGAGCACCCTGCTCACCGCGAACCGTTTCCAAAAATTTCAAAGGATCACTAATGCGGAACATAGTGAAGTTGTCGATCAATAAATTTTTCTTATCTTTGGTGATTACTTCCGCAGGCAAAGAATCGTTATCGAGCAATTGATTGGGGAAATACTTCACCTGTTGCAAAAAAGGAATTTTGAAATAAAGTCCAGGCTCAGTAATGATCTCTTTGGGTTTTGATAGTTCCAGCACAATCACGCTTTGCGTCATATGTACTGTAAACATTGCAGACGAAAGGATAATGATCGCAATCACACCGCCGATGATAAAGGAGTTTTGTTTCATGGCTATTACTTATTGCCTCCTAATATAGAGTTTCCGCCCAACGGAAGGATTGGCAACACGCCACCGCCTTTATTCGTTTCCATGATGAATTTCTTTACGTTTGGAAGGATTTCTTCCATGGTTTCCAGATAGATTCTTTTTCGTGTGATGTTGGGAGCTTTTTTGTAAGCCTCGTATTGCTGAAGAAATCGTTTGGCATCACCTTCTGCTCTTTTGACCTTTTCTTCACGATACCCCTCGGCGACGCGGATAATTTGTGCCGCCTGTCCTCGGGCTTCCGGGATCACTGCATTGCGATAACCCTGGGCTTCGTTGATCATTCTTTCTTTGTCTTCACGGGCTCGAACAACGTCTTTAAAAGAGTCCGCTACCTGTTCGGGTGGATGCACGTCTTGAAGCTGAATGGTCACGACCTGCAAACCAGACTTGTAATGGTCGAGTAAGGCTTGAATTCGATCTTTTGCGAGTACCTGAATTTCCGCTTTACCTGTGGTCAGAGCTTCATCAATTTTTTTACTACCCGTAATTCCGCGAATAACGGTTTCTGCTGAATCGCGAATCAGTTTGTGGGGTCGACGAACATTAAACAGGTATTGGACTGAATCCATAATGCGGTATTGAACTACCAGATTGATATCGACGATGTTTTGGTCGCCAGTAAGCATTAAAGATTCTGCGGGTACCTGTTGTGTGGGTCGTCCCTGCGTGGCTCTGAACCCAATCTCTGCACGACGTACTTGCGTGATTTTTGGGGTGGCTGCGTGTTCTATTGGCGATGGGAATTTAAAATGTAATCCGGGTGAAGCTGTTCGGATGAATTTCCCAAATCGCGTTACCACACCTTCTTCGTCAGGCTCCACAAAATAGAACGTGCCCGGTATAATCCAGACTACCAGCAGCAGTAGAATGATCCCCAGTAACATAGAGGGTTTGAATTGCGGTATTTTTATCTGAGGAATATCGAAAGGGGGTTTTGGTGGGCCTCCACCTTGTCCTCCACCTCCTTGTCCTCCTCTATTTTTAAACCTGTCATCAGGTTCTTTTGATTCGTGTAAATCATCCCAGGGCATACGCTTTATTCCGTCCGAAAAAGATTTTTAAATAGTCTAAATGATGGGAGTTAC
>JAJDBA010000072.1 GCA_029261675.1 Nitrospinaceae bacterium | reverse complement strand
TCGAGTTCTGCTACGAGTGATGATGTGATTATTCACATCGGTCTCGATTCAAGAACTGAAAATCGTATCAACTTAAACGAAACGCTCGATTTAAGGGCTACAACCACGACCGGACTGGGAATTGAAGATTTGGATATCAGTACCGCTGATGGTGCCAAAGAGGCTCTGGTAAGACTTCAGGAGGCTGTTGACAACCTAAGTGGAGCAAGGGCTCGTGTAGGAGCAACACAAAATCGTTTGAATCGAGCTATTCAAAATTTAGGTGTGAATATAGAGAATTTAACAGCCGCGGCTTCCACTATTCGCGATGCCGATGTGGCAGAAGAAGTAACTGGATTAACAAAACAGCTTTTGTTAGTGCAAACTTCTTCCGCTATGGTAGGACAGGCCAATTTAATACCGGAGGGAGTACTGTTGTTACTTCAATAATTATGAATGAACTAGAACCAACACTTAAAATAGTCAGAGGAAATGCTGTTAATAGTGATTCCAAGGGTACAAGGAGCTCTAAAAAGAGCTCTAGCCCTTCTGGGAAACCTTTAGATCGTGTCACTCTGTCGGAAGTTTCGAAGAATAAGGATACATCGAAGGCGCCAAAAGGTACGACAAGCGAAATACGTCACGATCTGGTGAATAAGTTTCGCAGTGTTTTACAAGATGGTACTTATTCGATTAAGGCAGATGAAATCGCGGATAAAATTGTTCAAAAAATTCGCGACAACAAAAATCATCTAGCCCTGTAACTTCCAACAACTTTGTAAGGGTGAAGCCTGGTAATTTTATCAGGCTATCCTTAACAGGGATAACTTTGGAAAATTGCCTTGTTCCTTCAATTTTTCTTCCCATCGTTTCCCTAGCTTATTGACACGCAAATCCAAGCTTTCCAGATTCAGCAGATTCTTTGTATTGGATAGAAGCAACATTCCATTTCTGGTAATCTGATTGTTCCTCAGATCCAGTTCGCGAACATTTCTTATCTTTTCAGAAGAAAGCAAGACTTCTAATCCTTCATCCCCCAATTTATTTTTTCTTAAATCCAATTGTTCTACATTTTCGAGTCCTGGATACTTACTGAGATAAGCGGCTTCCCATGGAGTGATCTCTTTATTTGAAAGACTCAATGACTTGGGGTTCAAAGTAAGTCTGGCTTTGATAAATTTCTCAAAGAGGGTGATGCTTCTAACTTTAGGTCCAAATAATTTTTTATCGATAGCCGCATTGATTTCATCCAGCCCACCCTTTGTTTTATGAAAAATTTCGAGAATCATCTCTTGGTTCAACTCATCCTGCTCAAGTTCGTCCCGACTCCTTTCTTCTGAATCCATTAGTTCGCCTTAGATTAAGTTAAGATGTGTTTATAAGTTTTATCAGCCTATATTAACTGATTTCTTGCGAATAATCCGTTATACTCCATGTGTCTGAAGTCATAGACCTTGTGGTTATATCATCAAATGCCATTGAGTATTCATTGATTACAATCCAAAACCTACTGATTGAAGTTATCTGGTGGATATAGCGAAGGTTCTCCTCTCAAAAATATTTTCTGCTTTCATGGATGTTTTTCCAATCATCCTGGTTATCGCCTTTTTTCAAATCATAATTATCCAAAAGCCTTTTCCAAATCTGGACCAAATTTTATTGGGTATTGTTCTGGTAGTTGTTGGCTTATTCATATTTATTTTGGGATTGGATAGCGCCCTCTTCCCCATCGGCGAAAAAATGGCTAATGATTTTGCCACTAAGGGAAATGCATTATGGATTATCTTTTTTGGATTCGCTCTCGGATTCTCTACAACCATTGCAGAGCCTGCACTCACTGTTGTGGCAGGTAAAGCAGGAGCTCTGGCCGCGGGTGCTGGAGCCATCAAGGACAATCCCGAATCTATAGGTTCTTTTGTTTTAGGACTTAGGCTTACGGTTGCTTTTTCCGTGGGCACAGCTATTTCTTTAGGAGTGCTGCGCATTATCAAAGGATGGCCCTTAATCTGGTTTATCACAGGGGGTTATAGTCTCATTGTTATCACCACCTTCTTTGCCCCAGCCCAAATAATCGGAATCGCCTATGATTCCGGCGGAATCACCACATCGACCATAACCGTACCGCTGGTAGCAGCGCTAGGAGTTGGTTTGGCAACAGCTATACGCGGTAGGAGCCCTATAATCGATGGTTTTGGTTTGATCGCCCTGGCCAGCTTGAATCCGATAATATTTGTTTTAGGGTATGGCATTTTTGTTTATGGGTTAAATATTTAGTATGGGACAAGATTTTATTCAGGCAATAGTTAACGCGCTGGGAGGAACTTTTAAAGATATTCTTCCCATAATACTGGTGCTGGGATTTTTCCAGGCTGTTGCAATCCGAAAAAAAATTCAAAACTTGCCCACCATCGCTTTTGGCCTGGTACTGGTTGTTATAGGTTTGAGTATATTCATCGTGGGACTGGAAAAATGTGTTTTTCCCATCGGCACGCAAATGGCGAACCAGTTAACAGATTTGAATTTCCTGACCTCAGGTGACGAAACTGTTATAGCTGCGATCAAAAATTCAATAAAGATTGACCCCGCTATATATTTATGGACTTATGTTTTTGCATTTTTAATAGGTTTTTCGACAACTCTTGCAGAGCCCGCCCTTATTGCTGTGGCTTTGAAAGCCAAAGAAATAACAACAGGTGCAATTTCTGCATGGGGACTGAGAATATCGGTTGCGCTAGGTGTTGCCTTTGGAGTCACCTTAGGTGTTTATCGAATCGTCACGGGAAATCCACTTCACTATTACATAGCTACAGGCTACGCATTTTTATTGGTGCAAACTTATTTTGCTCCCAAAATGATTGTTCCTTTAGCTTATGATTCGGGAGGGGTAACAACCTCGACAGTAACCGTTCCCCTGATTGCCGCTCTGGGCATAGGTTTAGCGGCTAATGTTCCAGGGCGTTCTCCGTTAATAGATGGTTTTGGGCTGATAGCGTTTGCTTCCCTTTTCCCTATGATAACCGTAATGGCGTATGCTATGATCACCGAAATTCTAGCCGCGCGAAAGACAACAGCAGATAAATAGGAGATATTAATCCATGCGTTTTAAAGTTGTTTTAGCTTTTGTGAATGAGAAATATCAGGACACCGTCATTGAAGCCGCGAAAGTTGCCGGAGCGACAGGAGTTACTATTCTCAATGCTCGAGGAGAAGGGATCAAATCAAAAAAATCTTTCTTGGGACTCGATATGGAGTCGCAGAAAGACATGCTTCTCTTTTTGGTAGAAGATTTTATAGCCAATGATATTATGGATGCAATTTACGATTCCGGTCATTTAAGCGAACACGGTAATGGAATCACCTTTTCCCTGAATGTAGACCGTGCTATAGGTCTTGAAAGTCAAATGGGATCGATGGAGCAGGAAGCAAAAGATCATTATTTTTAATCGTAGTCCATAGGAGAAGGGAATGGCAGAAATACAAAGAGTTGGTGATGTTATGATGTCTAACTTCACCAAAGTTGAAGGTATTATGAAAGTCTCAGATGCGCTTCATATGATGCGAAGCAAAAAAATTAATGCGGTGTTGGTTGAGCCTCGCGATGATAGCGATGTTTATGGAATTATGACTTTAAAGGATATTGCCCGTAAGGTGATTTCACAACGTAGAAAACTGCATGAGGCTCACGTGTACGAAATAATGTCCAAACCCGTTTTGTCTGTCACCTCTGATATGCCCATTCCTTTCGCGGCTCGATTTCTCACAAACTTCTCTGTTTCTTATGCAATGGTCATAGAAAATAACGAGATCACAGGCATGGTCTCTTTGAATGGAATGGTGGACCGCTGGGAGGATTAATCCTTTATCCTTTTTTTAGTGAAGTGCCGGCCCGACTGTCCCAAATTACGGAGTCGGGACTGGAGATATGACTCGCCTCAGCTCGCCAATGTTCAAAACCTGCAGTAATATTTATAATTTTAACGCATTCATTCATCCCCCCTGCTCCACCTATATGCGAATAAATTTTTCGAAAATCACTTATATAAGTGCCCTGTTCTGATTTATACCTGTCTTGCGCCTCTGCAATATTTGCCAGAGTTGCTTCTGCCAATACATTATAAGCAAAGATTTCCTTTTTAAGGCTGGTATAATCCACCATGAATTGGACGTACCCCCAAGCAGCGAGAGGCAACACGGCAATAATCATCAAAATTCGTTTAGTCACTTTCTGTTCAACTAATATTCCACCTATTGCCAAAGATAAGGCGATCCAGATAGAATATTGTGAAATTTGTTCGTAAATAACTAAATCAGGGATTTTTTCGCCACAATCCACTTGCGCAATAATCCATTCATTTAATAATATATTTTTTGCAATTAAATCCATTGCGACTTGTTCCTATTAATAGAAGGATCAAAGTTAAGTTTTTATCAGATAAAGCGATTGATTTCCAGTTGCAAATTGGAAAAGGAGAACTAATAAATGAGCAGATTTACAGATAACGGTGACGGAACCATTTTAGATAGCGATACAGGCCTGGTTTGGGCAAAAGAAGACTCTTGGCCTGTTGCACAGGACTGGCTTAACTTCCAAGAGTCTCTACAGTTTGTAGATGACATGAACAAAAAGGACTATCTGGGTTTCCATGATTGGCGGATTCCAGAACGAGAAGAGATAGAAAAAATATTTATGGCGGATAGTACTATTATGGCGCGATCCAACAATGAAATTCACCTCGACCCCCTATTTGCGTCCGGCGGTGGGAATGCAAGTTGGTGCTTGCCATTTGATCAACAAGCGGCTTTTTATTTTTCTTATACATCAGGAAATGCACAACAATTCGATCAGGATTATTCCCAAGGTTATGTGAGACTGGTGAGACTCTATCCAGACGAGTAAACACTCATAACTTACAGCTCAATTCGTACGTTAAAAATCAGTTTTGCGGTGCAATTGCAAATAGTATTTTTCCAGGTCTTTAACTGAAAACATTCCCACAATTTTTCCGTTTTCTTTAACGGGGATATGGCGAATTTTATTTGATTCAATCATTGCACTGGCTTCAGAAATAGTTTGATTTATTTCGAGGGTATGTTTGAGCTCTGTCATTATTTCAGAAACTTTTATGGTTTTTGGGTCACATTCCCCTTTTAAGACTAAGGTCATCCAGTCTGTTTTTGTAAACATACCCGTATGTTTGCCCCCGGTTTCCACCAATAGTGCACCAATTTTATTTTTGTACATTTTATCAATAGCCTCATGAGCGAATGTATCAGGGCTTGTAGAATAGATAGTCGTACTCATAAATTCGCTAATCTTACTCATGTTTAGACTCCATAGTTTTTTTTCTGCATGGAATTATTTTGGGCATCTCTGAGGGCGCCAAAACCATTTGTTTAATTTCTACCTGATCTGACTCGTATGCGATAGTCGCGATTTGATACTGATCTTGATCATTGGGCTGCAGTTTTCCTTGGTACTGATCCAACGCGGCTCCTAAAGCACTCCATTCTAAAAAGAGCAAAAACTGGCTCTCCGTATCATGCAATCCCAAGTGGTCGTTTATATCCTGAAATTCTATTTTAGATAAAATATCCACTGACTTGCCAAGGCAATAATCACGAAACCCGGTTCCGCCGCCTACTTCCTTTTGACACGTCATTTTAGAGAAATCGAAATTTAGAAGATGGTCATTTCCATCCAGTAAAATATTTATTTGAGAGGTGGTGTCTTTACAAGGCATGATTATTGGGGGATGATGCACAGGCTGATATCAACAGCCGGTGCAGAATGAGTCAAAGCACCTATTGAAACAAAATCGGCACCGGTTGTAGAAATTTCTTCCAGTCTTTCAAAAGTGATACCCCCGCTAATCTCCGTTTTGGCTTTCCCCTTGATCAAGGTAATGCACTGATGCATCATATCAAGAGTCATATTATCCAGCATGATTATATCAACATTGCTTTCAAGTGCTTCTTTCACTTCTTCAACGGATTGCACTTCAACTTCTATTTTTTTATCCTCGGGAACATTTTTCCTTACCGCACTCACTGCGTTTGAAATACCACCTGCGGCTTCAATATGGTTGTCCTTAATTAAAACTTGATCATAGAGACCAAATCTATGATTGATTGCACCTCCACATGCCACCGCATATTTTTCAAACACTCTTAATCCAGGGGTTGTTTTACGTGTATCCAATACTTTTACTGGAGCAGCTTTTTTGACATATTTATGAGTTAGTGTCGCGATTCCACTCAACCACTGTAAAATATTTAGCGCACTTCTCTCGCCTTCTAGTAATGATATGACATCACATTCAACTTGGAGAATTGTTTCACCTGTAACAACCTCATCACCATCATTAAATTTTCCAGAGGAGAATTTAACATTCGCATCCAATTTTTTGAAAACCGCTTGAAAGATATCAAGGCCACACAAAATCATTGTTTCGCGAGCAATCACTTCTGCCGAGGCATTCTTATTTTCTGAAAATATATTGCGGGTTGTAATATCTCCATCTTGTATGTCTTCTGTGAGGGCATTTACCACCAATAAATCAATAGCTTTTTGAAACAATGAATTTCTCATAAATCTTTGTAAATCATGATATTTAAATGAGTTGCCCTAACTAAGATTAGCACTGTATATATGCCCATGCATTGGTATATTATTACAAAAATTGGCAATATTGTCCTGCGATTAAATAATAATTATTATTCACTGACACCTGACGAAAACTTCCGTTTGACTCCTTCTACCAAATTTATTCACCTTATAATTATACTATTATATGGACTAATCTATGTCCCTTCTCTTTGGGCTCAACAAGTACCTCAGAATGCTGAATCAGGTTTATCAGAAAGATCCTTACTGCAATCGAGGCCATTCTATCAACCTCCTGCAGTGGAAGAAGCACCCGAAATCGTTGTTCCAGATAGTAGAAAGCCGATCGACCCTGCCAAGGGACCCAAATTTTTTGTAAAAAAAATTGAAGTGGAAGGAAGTAGCCTTTTCCCGAAAGAAGAACTGGAAGCTCTGGTAAATCTGGATGAGGGAAAAGAGATCAGCATGGGGGTACTCCTGCTACTCGTGCAGGAACTTACATCTTATTATGTTTCTCAGGGTTACTTTTTATCGAAGGCCTACATCCCCGCCCAAAAGCTAAAAGATGGGATTGTTAAAATTAATATTGCTGAGGGAAAGATCAACAGGATCGAAGTTAGTGGGAATGAATCCCTAGACAGTGAAGATATTGAGGGCCGTTTTGTTCGCGTTAAAAATGAAGGCGTTCTGAGAGAACAAACACTTGAGAGGACACTGCTTGAATTAAATGACCTGCTTGGAGTTACCGTCAGGTCCTTATTGAAGCCTGGAGAACTTCCGGGCACCTCTAATTTAGTCTTGGAAGTAAAAGAAGGACCTGCTTATTCCTTTGCGTTTGATATGGATAATTATGGCAGTGAGTTTACAGGACCGATTCACTACAATTTCTCAGCCAATGTTGGAAATCTTTTTAAATTAGGTGATCAGTTTTCTCTGCGTGTGATTCAGTCGGATTTCACTCAATCGTTAATAGCACCTTCATTTGTATATCCTATAAATAATTATGGCACTACTCTTAAATTTTCATATTCTCACTCTAAGCAATCCCTTGGAAAAGAATTAGTAGGTTTGTATGCGGAAGGGAACTCGGACTCTTTTACTTCAGAACTCAGTCATCCTCTTTATCGTTCGAGGCTGGGTCAACTGTCTCTTAAAGGTGGCTACAGCATAAGAGAGAGCAGGAATTTCCAGTTGGGAGAACCTTCAAGTAGAGATAATCTCAGAGCATTTCATATTTCTTTAGGTGGTAATTATACAGATCGATTTTGGGGTCGTACATTTGCTGAATTAAGATTTAATCAGGGAATTTCAGATTCCAATGAAAATAGACCTCTGCTTTCCCGTAGTAGAGCAAGAGGGGATATTTTTCGTGCCGAATTTAATTTCACCCGTTTTCAAAGCACAGGGTTTGCTGGCAGTTATTTTATTATTAGAGGTAATGGGCAAATATCCAGTGCCCGCGCACTTTCTTCAAATCTTTTTTCTGTCGGGGGGTTTGGGACCGTTCGAGGATTTCCAATATCTGAACATTCTGGTTCCAATGGCTACAATGGTGGAATTGAGTATGTCGTTCCATTCCCCTCAAAGATGTCGATAGGAATAGGTAAACTCAAATTAAAGGATGTTTTATCCTTCAACACCTTTGTAGAGGGGGGTAAAATTCAGATTCTCGAGCCGGATGTAGGTGATTTGGAACGCTCTATCTCTGGAGGTGGATTCGGAATGAAAATTAATATTCCTAAAACCAAGCCATGGGGGCCCAGTTTTAATTTTGCCGCTTCTTTTGGCATTCCCTTTCAAGGGCCTCCACCTTCAGATAGAACCAGTGGAATATTGTATTTAAGCGGTGGTATCAATTACTATTAAACCCTAAAAAGGTCAGATTCAGAGTGAATAATATTTTAGGCGTTTTAATATTAGTTTTCTCTTCACTATTAATTACGGGTTGCCAAACCCTTGAACACCGATGCCAACCTAACCAATCTGTCTCATGCAAATCAGCTTTGTCAATTTGGCAGGCAAATATCGACTATATTGTTCGAATAAATTTCCCACAGGATTATGGAAAATATAAAGCCGTTGTATGGGAAGAGGAATTCGACAACGCATGGGTAACAAAAGGTCGCGAAATAAACATTACCAAACGTTTTTTGGAAAAGCTAAACCCTGTTCGTAGAATTTGCGTTGCGGCTCATGAACTATCACATCTGAAAATGGGTCACTATTACTCCCGAGTAGGAATTATCATTGTTAATGCCGAAACCACTACACAAGAGAAATCTCCAACCAATATCTCAACAGGGGGACATTATGGTTCCTCGCCCATCATCGACCTTCCTGAAGGATTTGGAATAAATCAGGAGGTGGAAGCAGATAGGATGGCCTTAAAATTAATCACCCAATTAGGCCTGACTAAAAATCATTACCTCGATATGTTACAACTCCTGCAAGGCAGAAAAATCGATCCCACAACTCTTATCTATCACCGTATCGCTATGTTGAAAAAATTATAATGGACTCTCTTCCCAAAAGCTTAATTGCGGAACTCTTACCAAAGACGCAAGATAAGGAGCGTTTTTCTAATAACGTCCTTACCGAGCAGGAAGTTAATTATCAGTTCATAGACCCAGAAACAAATAGAGTTTGGGGTTATGTATGCATTGACAATACGAAAAGAGGCCCTGGCTTAGGTGGCATTCGAATGGCTAAAAATATCGGACTGAATGAGGTTAGTCGATTGGCACGGGCTATGACGCTAAAAAATAGCGCAGCCTGTCTTCCTTATGGGGGAGGAAAGGCGGGTTTGATTGCAAATGATTCCAAGCTATTTAGCG
>JAJDBA010000071.1 GCA_029261675.1 Nitrospinaceae bacterium | reverse complement strand
CCCTCAGTCCCCCTTATCAGGGGGAAGTATATCTTGCTGAAGTCGATGACTTCTTAAAATCCGTCGCGTTCCATTATAGGTGGGCCGCCGCCTTTGTTATTCTTTTTCTTTTCTTTTCTTATGACTTCTTCTGCTTCGAGGTCGCGTTTATTTAAATTGAAAATCAAATATACCATTAAGGGATAAGCAGGTAAGGACAAAACCCCCCAAGTTGCCATAAATTTTCCACCAGCAGAGATCATGCCGCCATCGCTTCCTTCATTCCCGCCTGTGCCGAACGCTAGAAACAACATTAGTCCGAGTAACATTCCCATTAATGATGAAACAGAGGTTTTATGGGCAACCTCATTCATATATAGTGTTGATAGTAACGGAAAATCGGTGACATAAGCGCCTATAAGACCCAGGGTAAACATAATGAAAATAGCCGCCATTAAAAAATCGTTGGTGATGGCAATGGTGGCGACCAACTGATAAACAGGCGCGCAAAGAGCAACAATAAATGGATTACGGTAAATATTCATAATTCCTTAGGTTTGACGTATTGGCTCAACTGCTCGCCGCAGGGGAGGCAATGAATCTTTATAGTGGGAAAAGTTGGCCCGAGGAATTGGCTCGGGTACAAGGGCTCGAACCTCGACATCCAGAATCAGAATCTGGCGTCCTACCATTAGACGATACCCGACCGCTAATTCCTTGGGAACACAAGTTATAATAATTTTAATAGAATTCCATGTCAAGATTGTTTGTTCCCTATATAAATAAGGTAGTTTTTTAAATGCGAGTGATTTCTGGCGTGGCACGTGGAACCCGGCTGGTGGAGCTGGGCGATGCGGAAATTCGTCCCACTTTAGACCGGGTAAAAGAGTCTTTCTTTAATCTAATAGGCCAGGGGCTGGAGGATAGGACTTTTCTCGACCTGTTTGCGGGAACCGGGTCAATGGGCATTGAGGCTCTCAGCCGAGGTGCAGAAAAGGTGTTTTTTGTCGAGAAGAGCCCTGCCGCGCAAGCCCTGATAACGCGTAACCTGGAAAAGTGCAGAATGATGGACCAGATAACCCGTTGGCAAGTCATGAAACAGGGGGCGCTGCAAGCTTTACCGGTTTTACAGGAGCAGGGAGCACGGTTCGACTTCATTTATGTTGATCCACCCTTTGCGGATGATCTTTACCAGTCCACTCTTTCTGCCTTGGAAGACGTTTTGAAAGAGGATGGCTGGGTCATTGTTGAACATTTCCACAAGACAGCATTACAAGAAAGTTATGGTAGACTAAAATCTTTTAAAGACAGACGATTGGGTGATTCTTGCCTGTCATTTTTCCAAATGGAACTATGAACGATTCTGAAAAAATAGCGATAGCGATGAGCGGCGGTGTCGATAGCTCGGTCGCGGCATCTATCATAAAAGAGCAGGGCTATGAGGCCGTTGGCATCTCTTTACAGTTGTGGAATTATTCTGAGGCGGATAACCGATTCGGTACATGCTGTTCTCTTGATGATCTTGCCGATGCTCGCCGTGTTGCAGAAAAAGTGGGTATTCCTTTTTATATTCTCAACATGGAAAAAAAGTTCAAGGAAGAAGTCGTTGACTATTTCATTTCTGAATATATGCAGGCACGCACTCCGATTCCTTGTACGTTGTGCAACCAGAAATTAAAGTTCGATGAGATGATTCAGAAAGCAGAGTCGTTTGGTGTGAATCGAGTAGCGACGGGACATTATGCTTCCATAGTCAAACATCCTAGCGGCAAGTTTCTGGTTCGGCGAGGCCGCGACCGTTGGAAAGACCAGAGCTATTTTCTTTTCAACTTGTCACAAGATCAACTTTCGCGCTTGGAATTCCCACTGGGCGATATGGATAAAAATGAAGTGCGCGAACGCGCCAGGCAATTGGGACTGAATGTGGCCGAGAAAGCCGAGTCGCATGAAATATGTTTTATACCTGACAACGATTACCCAAAGTTTATTGCAAAGCAATTAGACGACGATGCATTTAATGAAGGCGATATTGTTAATTCAAAAGGTGAGGTGCTGGGCAAGCATAAGGGCTACCCTGCTTTTACCATTGGTCAGCGCAAAGGATTAAACTTGGGTGGACTCAAAGAGCCTCATTTCGTGACGCATATTGATCCGGTTAATAATCGCATCACAGCGGGGACTAAAAAAGAATTGGAGCGCGCGAATTGTTTTGTGGCTCAGGTCAATTGGTGTCTGGATGTTGAAGAATCTACCCGCGCTGATGTGCAGATTCGCTATCGTCATCAGGGCGTTCCAGCTACGATCACAAAATTGGAGAATTCGCGCGTCCGTGTGGAATTCGACCAGCCGCAGATATCTATTGCGCCAGGCCAATCAGCCGTATTTTATCAGGAGGATTGTGTTATCGGCGGTGGGTGGCTTGAATGAGCCAGGAAGTAATAGTAGCCGTGGAAGCGGCGTTGGCAGCAGGTAAAATTCTCTGCGACCGAGCAGACGACATGGGCAAAGTTTCTTTCAAAGAATTTTATGACCCGGTAACTGAAGTCGATCTTCTTGCCGAAAAAACGATTATCGACCGAATCAAAAAAACTTTCCCCGACCACGATATTCTTGCTGAAGAGTCAGGCAACGCTGAAGGCAGTGACTCAACGAGCAAATGGATCATTGACCCGTTGGATGGAACGCTGAACTATTCGCATGGTTATCCCTGCTATTGCGTTTCAATCGCTTTAGAACAGCGAGGCGAAGTGAAGGTGGGGGTCATTTATAATCCGTGCCTCGATGAATTGTTCGTTGCCGAAAAAGGGCAGGGCGCAATACTTAACGGCAAGCCCATCCACGTATCAACTATTTCTACATTGCAAAAGAGTTTGCTGGTTACAGGTTTTGCACCGCGCGTGGTGATGTCGGATAAGAACAACCTCGACCATTTCTGTAATTTCATGAAAGCCTGTCAAGCAGTGCGCCGCCCCGGATCTGCGGCTATGGATCTGGTATATACAGCGATGGGCCGATTTGAAGGGTTCTGGGAGCGTATGTTGCATCCTTGGGATGTCGCGGCGGGACTCTTAATCGTTCTCGAAGCGGGTGGAAAAGCCAGTAAATTTGATGGCAGTCCGACCAATATTTACGATCAAGAAATACTTGTGAGCAACGGGCTTGTGCATCAAGAAATGGTAGACGTTCTGCAAAAAGGTCAAGTGTAATCCCTCTAATGGTTCCGTCCATAAAAAAACCTTTCTTACTTTTTCTAATTTTGTTTTTACTGGCTGGGTGCCAGTCCACCAAGGCTAAAGATTGCGCCGGGTGTGCCTATGATGTGTTTCTATGGAAAACGGCGGTTGATACCGTTGTCTTGGCAAACTTCCCTGAAGAAGAGTTCAATGCGGTGGTGCATTATGCCGACTTTTCAAATGCATGGGTGACCATGGGTAACGAAATAAATATTACTGCGAATTTGCTTCACGAGTTATCAAAAGAACAACGAGTTGCAGTTGCGGCACATGAAATTGCGCATCTTAAGGCGGGGCATTACTACACTAAGCTGGGTGTTTCTATTCTGACTTCGATTGGGTTCTCCGTTTTAAATGTTTTTGTTCCTGGCGCAGGCTACAGTGAGTATCTGGTAAAACCTGCATTGGTAGGTGGGTTCTCGCGTCCTCAAGAATTAGAAGCGGATAAGATGGGAGTTGAATATTTAAATAAAGCAGGTTATTCACCTGAATATTTTCTGCAACTCTTGGAAGTGTTTCGTAAAAAAAC
>JAJDBA010000070.1 GCA_029261675.1 Nitrospinaceae bacterium | reverse complement strand
TATCCTTTTCACAATAATATCCCTGTTCGGGCTATTTTTAACCAAAACCACTGATTTATTGGCATTGGATGCCGTAAGCGAAAATGGCAGATATCCGGGTTTTAAGGCTAACGGCGATATAACCCGGTTTGAAGGTGAAACTCTCTACTACGATATAAGCTTTTTATGGTTTGAAAATGCCGCTTCCGCAAAAGTCCAATTCTTTAAAAAAAGAGGAAAATACTACTCAACCTTGGAAGCCAGCACCAAAGGGTTTGTCGGATTTTTTAGTTCCTACCGCAAACATTACTATAAAACTGAATTTGAGATCATTGACAATGGGAAAAGCCTTCGCCCCATATCTTTTCTTCGTAAAGTCACCATAGGCGACCAAGCCGAAATCACACGTCATCAATTTAACTATATTACTCGAAAGCATACCTGGTCCAAATTTTTAAACGACGAGAAAATAAAAACAGGGGTCAATGATATTCCTATCGATAACAGTTTTCACGACATTTTGACTGCATTTTATAATGTTCGGAACGGTAGCTATGGGCCTTTAACTAAAGGCAATCATTTCAAAATAAAAACCATTCCTGAAAAAGGGCATGATGAGATTTCTGTTAAAATTTCATCAGAACAAGAAGAGGAAGTTTTCCGAGTCGCAGAAGGGCGAGAAAAAAAGGATGAATTGCTACTGAATATCATCGTACCTAAAGAAATATTCAAAACCGAAACAGGTGAGTTAATGGTTTGGAGCTCCACACATTTTATCCCTGTCGAAACCACAGTGAAAGACTACATCCTCCTGGGTGATCTCCACGCAAAATTCACCCACCGGGAAATTTCATTTTAATCGAGCAATGAACGACTCCGCCGCAAGCAGACGGGGTATCTCAAAAATATTTTTATTTAACAGGCGTGGCAAGCCACGGGGAATTAAACCCACTTTGTGGGATTAAACATCAAATGCGGGGACGGGAGGGTCTTGCCATAAGTTCACTTCTGTAGTTTCATCAAGAGTTACCGCCCCCCAATTAACAACATAAGGTTTCTCGCCTTCGCATTCGTAATCCACCCTGATTTTTTCAATTTCCCATTTGCCTTTTTCCGGACCAACCAGAGTCAGACTGTGGGCAAAACTGTTCACATCAAAACTACCCTCAAAAATGGCATCGGGTTCATTGGAACCGATTACTTTCTCAAAGGGCATTGTATGTCCGTTGAAACTAAAATTCACAGGCTCATTCGGGCCTTGCTTTCCAGTTTCAATATTTACTTTAAACGTTAGCACTCTTGGCATATTAGCCCCTTATGAAAAGAACGGATTCAATCCCGCAGTGTGATCGGTTTCGTCAAAGATAGCCCCTACCTCAGGCACAGCTTTTCGAAAAGAAGTATGGATACCCTGTTTCAGGGTAAGATCGGCAGCACTGCAACCCTGACACCCTCCCCCCATTTGAATCGTTACGGAGTTCCCCTTTACCGCAAGGAGGTTGATTTGTCCACCGTGCCCGGCGACACCCGGATTCACTTCTTCGTCAATAACTTTTTGTATCCCTTCTCGAATCACATCTTCGGAAGGTATTGTAGAAATTATTTTATCAGCAATAAGAGATTGCCCCTCTTCCACCGCATTTCGAATAGCCGTACCAATCTCTTTTGCTAAAGACGTCCAGTCAACTAGAGTTTTGTCTTTTCGCGTAACCGTCACCGTAGCCTCACAAACCAATACCGTTTCAACATCATCTATAGAGAAAAGAGATTCGGCTAGAGAAGATTCGGCGGCACTTTCAAAACTATCAAAATACCAGGAACAATCTTTCATCAATACTCGGTTTACCGTGAACATGCATTGGTCTCCGGTCGAAGAAGGCTGGGCTTTGATCAGAATTCCATCTGAACTCTCAGGAAATAATCCCTGCTTGACAGCCGGAGCATGTAACACCGTTCTGGGAGCAGGAGGTGCATCAGAAAACCTTTCCGCCCCAGCATCCGCATTCCCAGTAGGTTCAGGTTCAATTGGCTCTGACACCGCCGACTCGGGAACAGGTGCTTCAACTTTAACAGGCTCAGAAATCTCATCTTCCTGTTTCATACCTGAAAAAAAACGTTTTATAAAATTCAATGGAATGTCTCCTGATTTTTATTCATTAATTGGCTTAATATAAGATGCTGGAATTACTGAAAAGTATCATTAAAATCAAATAATAATACCTATAAAAACCCAACTTAAGCAGTCAATACTCAATACAACGTATCAACCTGTCTGAAAAGCATTTTCCAACAATTCTATTCTAAAGGTGCCTTCTGGGTCGGTTGTTAAACCAATCACATCAAACCTTGTCGGTTTTTCCAATAATCGGTGCTTGGAAAGATAGCTTTGTGCAACTTGAATTATTTTTCTCTGTTTGACTGGAGTTACAGCATTAAAGGGATGCCCGTATTGATGATCGGCTCTGGCCTTGACTTCAATGAACACCACTACCCCATTCTGCTCGGCAATGATGTCAATTTCACCTAACTTGCAGCGAAAGTTTTTCTCTATAATTCGATAGCCTTTCTTTTTCAAATAGGCTTCTGCCGCATTTTCGCCTTCACGTCCAAGTTTTAGTCTTTTTTCAGTCATATTCTCTAGTTTGTCTACTGCATGAAGACTACCAAACATAGGTAAAAAAATATTATTGAGCCCCCGCATCCTAACCTGCTACTCTCTGAGTGCTCCCTCCAGGGGAGAAGGAACTGCTAACAAAAAATACTCACAAAATATGTTGGTTTGCCATCAATGAGCATCATTCCAGTTTTCTCCCCATCCCATATCGACTAACAGGGGAACCTTAAGTGGCATGACTTCTTCCATTTCCTTTTTGACCAGTTCCCGCATTTCTTCTTCTTCTTTCGGGGGACACTCAAACACCAGTTCATCATGTACTTGCAGAATCATGCGAGACTTTAACTTTCTCTGCTTTATCTCCCTGTCCAGATTAATCATAGCAAGCTTGATCAAGTCCGCTGCACTTCCTTGCACCGGAGAATTGATAGCGACTCTTTCCGCTGCTTCCCGTGCCTGCCGGTTTTTACTGTTGAGATCAGGCAAGTAACGTTTTCGGTTCATCAAAGTCAGGGTGTAACCGGTTTTCCTCGCATCTTCAATTGTCTTATCCATATAAACTTTAACATTTCTATAAAGCTGAAAATATTGATCGATAAATTTCTTGGCTTCCTTTGGATAAATTTTCAATTGTTGAGATAAACCGAACGCGCTTAATCCATAAACGATACCAAAATTAACCGCTTTAGCCATACGCCGTGCTTCCGCATCCAACCGATTTGCCGTGGTCCCGAATATTTCTATCGCCGTCCGCGTGTGAATGTCTTCCCCATTCAAAAAAGCATCCATCAGCGATTCATCCTCGGATAAATGGGCAAGTATTCTCAGCTCTACTTGTGAGTAGTCAGCGGATAATAGTTTATTCTCCCCTTCCGCAATAAACGATTTACGGATCTCGCGTCCCATTGAAGTTCGTATGGGAATATTCTGCAGGTTCGGATTACTACTACTCAATCGCCCTGTAGCAGCTACCGACTGATTGAACGAAGTATGAACACGCCCTGTTTTATTAAATATTTCCTCCTGCAACGCATCCACATAAGTCGATTTTAACTTACCCATCTGCCGGTATATAAGAATGGCTTCAGGAAGATCGTGTTCAGCTGAAAGTTCCTCAAGCACCGAAACATCGGTAGAGAAACCGCTTTTGGTTTTCTTTATAACGGGTAACTCGAGCTTCTCAAATAGAATCACCGAAAGCTGTTTCGGCGAGTTGATATTGAACTGCTCTCCGGCTAAATCATAAATCTCCTTTTCCTTCTGCTGAAGCAACTCGTGAATCTTTTGAGAAAGTTTTTGCAAGTGAGGCTTATCCAAGGCCATTCCCTGAAGCTCCATATCCCCAAGCACCTCCAGAAGTGGCAATTCTAATTCTTCAAAAATTTTAAGATCATCGCCTTTGAGAAGAACTGAAAGCTTTTCGTATAAACGCCAGGTTATGTCCGAATCTTCTGCCGCATATTCGGTTGCTCTTTCAACATCCACAGCATCAAAACCAATTTCCTTAGATGCTGTACCCACCACATCTTTATACTTAATGGTCGTATGGCCCAGATGTTCGAGAGCCAGAGCGTCGAGATTATGACCACGGCCGGAAGGGTTCAACAGATAAGAAGCAAGCATCGTGTCGAAAGCAATGCCTTGAAGATGTATCCCTTCATTTTTTAATACGATAAAATCGTATTTTATATTTTGGCCTACCTTTTTAATATTTGGATCTTCAAGAAGAGGTTTTAGCTTTTCAAAAACCCACTTCAGCCCAAGTTGATCTGGCACACCCAGATAACTGTGCGCCAGAGGGATATAACAAGCCTCCCCTGCCTTACACGAGAAGGAAATACCAACGGCTCTCGCCTTAACGGGTCGCAGACTCGTTGTTTCCAAATCCAGTGCAAACATTTTATTTTTCTTGAGTTTTTTAATCCACTTAGTGAATGCATCTTCCGTTAAAACAGTCTCATAATTTTGCTTGATGGACTCATTAACTTCCTTACTTCCCTCAGCACTTTTCCCATCCCCCTCTTCTAATCCATTCAACATTGAAGAAAATTCGAATTCAGAAAACAGTTTCTTTAAATCTTCATTTTTAGAGGGGCGTACTTTCAAATCATCTAACGAGCAATCCAACTTCATTGCGGTGTCGATGGTGACCAGCTTGCGGCTCAAGAGAGCGAGTTCTTTATCCTGCACCAGTTTCTCTTTAAGTTTTTTCTTTTCTATTTCATCGATGCATTTATAAAGTTCATCAATCGATCCATACTTTTGAATCAGTTCCGTTGCGGTTTTAGGACCTACCCCTTTTACTCCCGGAATATGGTCGCTGGAATCTCCCATCAACCCCATTACCTCAATCACTTTTTCCGGTGGCACACCAAACTTTTCTTCAACTTCTTTAGCACCGAACCATTTGTTCTTCATGGTGTCCAACATTTGAACTTCGGGACTTACCAATTGCATCATATCTTTATCACCGCTGACAATGACCACACGGTATCCGGCCTTAGCCCCTTGCAGAGCAAGAGTGCCAATAATGTCATCGGCTTCAAAACCTGGAACGCGGATACTGGAAATGTTGTAAGCAGCCACCAGTGGTTCAAAATAGGGGAATTGTTTTACCAGGTCTTCAGGCGGAGCATCGCGATTGGCCTTATATTCCGGATAAATATCATGGCGAAAGGTTTTTTCTTTACTGTCAAATGCAACACATAGATAATCCGGTTTCTCATCTTTCACCACCTTTTGCAGCATATTGATAAAACCGTATAATGCGTTAGTAGGGAACCCTGTGGACGTTGAAAGGAACTGCCGGATCCCAAAATAGGCCCGGAAAATATAGGAAGAACCATCAATTATATATAAAGATTTTGGCTTGCTCATTAATTACCTGATTGAAAAATTAAAAGACCAAGTATAAAGTCGCGGCTTTACCGTGTCTAATCATTTGTGATATGATTACGGAGTCTTTCACCTATAAACTTATTGAATTAAAAGGCTTAAACGAGTCTCCTAGAAATTATGCGCGCCTCTAAAGGTTCCCCCTCGGAACAAAAATCACAAACCATCATCGATACAGCCCGCAGAGCGTTGAAGATAGAAAGTAAGGCGGTGGCAGATTTAGTCGACCGTATCGATGAAAGTTTTGTTAACGTCGTTCACCATATTGACCAATGTCAGCATCTCATTATTACAGGTATGGGAAAATCAGGATTGATCGGACATAAAATAGCCGCCACTTTTTCCAGCCTGGGTTTACCGACCTTGTTTTTACATGCCGCAGAGGCCAGCCACGGTGATCTAGGAATGATAGTTGAAAATGACACCGTGATTGCAATTTCAAATAGTGGTGAAACAGAAGAAATTGTAAAGCTTCTTCCATCGTTCAAGAGAATAAATTGCACACTGGTTGCGGTGACAGGAAAACCTACATCGACCCTGGCAAAATGCAGTGATTTTGTTTTAGATGTCAGTGTTCAAGAAGAAGCCTGTTCTATAGACCTAGTTCCCACAGCCAGCACAACGGCAACCCTGGCTCTAGGCGATGCTTTAGCGGTGGCCTTAATGGAACTACGTGGCATTAAAGAAGAAGACTTTGCCCAAAACCATCCCGGTGGAAGTTTAGGCCGACGCTTATTGACAACCGTTGAAGATCTGATGCACTCCGGCGAGGCCATTCCAAAAGTTTTTGAGGATGCAGACTCGCGCTTGGTGATCGGAGAAATTTCAAAAAAGCGACTTGGTGTTACCTTGGTTACAGACCACGATGGGAATCTCAAAGGCATGATAACGGATGGTGACTTGAGACGATTGATGGAAAAAGAAAAGGATGTAACCCAACTGAAAGCATCAAACATGATGGCTAAAAATCCCAAGACCATAGTAAGAAGAACCCTTGCAGCCAAAGCAGTTCAGATAATGGAAGAGCATTCCATAACATCCTTGATCGTATCCGAAGAAGGTAAAGTTCAAGGGATCATTCACCTGCACGACATACTCAAAGCAGGCATCGTTTAATTTATTTCTAGAGCATAAAAATTATGACAGGCCAGGAACTTCGCGCTAAATTTTTGCAATATTTTAAAAACCGAGAACACACGGTTGTACCTAGTTACCCACTGGTTCCAAAAAATGACCCAACTTTGTTATTTACAAATGCCGGTATGGTTCAATTTAAAGATGTATTTCTCGGTGACGAAAAGCGCGACTACAATCGAGCAGTAACCGTGCAGAAATGTGTACGTGCCGGCGGCAAGCATAATGATTTGGAAATGGTTGGCCGCACTGCCCGACACCACACCTTCTTTGAAATGCTGGGAAATTTCTCATTCGGTGATTACTTCAAGACAGAAGCCATTCAATATGGATGGGAATTCTTAACCGAAGTAATTGGGTTACCACGCGACCGTCTCTACATTTCCGTTTTCAATGACGATGATGACGCCTTCAATATTTGGGCGAATGAAATGAAAATGCCGCGAGAGCGGATTTACAGAATGGGAGAAAAAGACAATTTCTGGGCGATGGGCCCAACAGGACCTTGCGGGCCCTGCTCCGAAATTTTTATCGATCAAGGTAAAGCTCTCGGTTGTGGCAAAGCAACCTGTGCCGTTGGCTGTGATTGCGACCGTTATCTTGAGATATGGAACCTTGTATTCATGCAATACGACCGTGACACCTCTGGAAAACTGACACCCCTCCCGAAGCCCAGCATAGATACAGGGATGGGACTAGAACGCCTGGCTGCTGTGGTTCAAGGACGAACAACCAACTACGACACAGACTTGATGATGTCCATCATCAACGAGTCTGCAAAAATCACCGGTCGAGAATATGGCAAAGACGACGAAACTAATGTTTCACTTCGAGTGCTGACCGACCATGC
>JAJDBA010000069.1 GCA_029261675.1 Nitrospinaceae bacterium | reverse complement strand
GGTGCCCCCCATTGCAGCTATATCACTAATGTTAACCGCAATGGCTTTTTTGCCTAACTGTTCTGCCGATATGGTTGAAAGTTTAAAGTGAATGTTTTCTACCAATGCATCCGTGGAGACGAGCTGGTTTTCTGATGGGCTTGCTGAATAAGCGGCGCAGTCATCGCCAAGCGGTAGAACCGTTTTGCTAGAACGATGTTTGAAGTTTTTGGATAAACGGTCAATCAACCCGAATTCACCCAGATCTTTGATTTTTGCCATGGTCGAGGAAAATGCAGTTGGTTTTAATCTCTATGGTATCAGACGCATAAATAATTGCCAGCCTATTGCGGTTTGAGAAGATCGCGAGTTAGGGAATCGACATCAAACTTCTTTTCGATTTTGATAGAAATTTGACTGCCTTCTTCGAGCCCGGCTTTCTGAAGCTCATGAATAAAACAGGTCATCTCGATATGTTCTCCGGTCTCAGGAACCCAGATAGTCAACTCCCTGAACACGTCTGCCTTGTTGGGCGGAGTTGTTACTTCTGTTATTTCTCCATCAAGTGAAATCATTCTTGGGCTTCCTTTCTAGTTAAGTGGCTTTATGCAGAGCAACTGGTTTGACGACCAAGAAACTCCTGCGGTGTATCTTGGGAATAAAAATCAGCATCGATATTGTATTTTTCAAAAAGCTCAGGGCGATCTTCAAATGGATTTTCCAGAAGAACTCGCAGCCGGGTCACTTCTGAAAAATCAGCTTCTTTTAAGGCTTTTTCCAGTGCTCGTTGCACGAGATGGTTTCTTAAAATATATTTCGGGTTTACGGCATCCATTTTCTTTTTACGTTCATTATGGCTGATACTTTCTCGTTCGCAAAGCTTTAGGTAACGGTCTAACCATGAGCGTAATTCATTACTACAATCTATTGCACTTGTATAATTTGCAAGGTCGCGGAAAAAATTTGAGTAATCCAGTTGCTGGCTTTGTAACAACTGGAACATTTCCTGCGTCAATTCGATGAATTCCGAATCGAGGATAGATAACCCAAGTTTGCGTCCCATTTCTTCCCGATAAAATTTATTAAACACAGGTTGGTATTGTTTGATTTCTTCCTGCAATTCGTCTGCACCAACAAGGGGTGTCATGGTCTCTGCCAACTTGTTCAAATTCCAGAGGCCGATTTCAGATTGTTGTTGATAAGCGTATCGCCCATGAGTGTCTGATGAGTTGGGGGTGTATCGAGTATTAAAGCCATCCATAAAGCCATAAGGGCCGTAGTCAAAGGTTGTGCCCGTTATCGTCATGTTGTCGGTGTTCATAACCCCATGAACAAAACCGACGGATTGCCATTTAGAAATTAACTTTGCGGTGAGGGTTAAAATTCTTCTGAAGAAAATTCGATATCGATCAGGTTCATTGCAAATATCACTATGATAATGTTCGATTGCGAAATCTGCCAGACGTTCTACGTTTTTGGGTTGCTTTGTATAATGAAAAAACTCGAAGCTACCAAAGCGGATGTGGCAGTCAGCGACCCGAACTAAAATGGCTGCCAATTCTGGTTTCTGTCTATAGATGAGCTCGCGAATACCGATCACTGCCAGAGAGCGGGTGGTGGGAATTCCTAATCCGTTCAGAGCCTCGCTTCCCAGGTGCTCGCGGATAGAAGATTGCAGAGTGGCTCTCCCATCGAACCCTCTAGCGAATCGAGTTGGCCCGGCACCTTTAAGATGAACGTCCCAACTTATATTTTCTTTGTTTAAAACTTCTCCCAGTAAGATACCTCGGCCATCTCCCAATGTTGCATTATAAGATCCAAACTGATGACCGGAGTAGGCCATAGCCAACGGCTGGGCACCTTCCATCGGTTGATTGCCGCTGAAGTTTGCCAGGAAATTTTCTCCCCCCTCTTTAGGAAGGTCGATTAACTGCCCGGCAGATGGGGAGTAGTCCACCAGATAAGGATCGGTTACAGGGTCGGGTTGTTTTTCCTCATAGAACTCGGGGCCCAGGTCGATAAACCGATTTTTAAAATTCAGGTTTTGGCTAGGAATCAATTGTTTTTACAATTTGGTTATTAATGGAAAACTATTTCCAACGTAGTGTTAGTGATGAGAATAGGGCGGCTATGGATTCTTTTTTCTAGGAAGCTTTAAGAAGAATTGGAAAAGAAAAATATTTTTTTCTCAGCTATGGGGTGGAAAATTTACTGAATGTTTTGAACCAACCATATGCGATGTTTTGCATCTTTAGTGAGAAACCATAGAGTGGAGCCGACTTTAAATAGAACGAGCCAGGCGGCAGAGTTTCCCTTTTGGCAGGTCTTTCTCTGATGTTTACCTTGATAAATTTCTTCAATGGCAGAAACTTGATCGCAGGTCGTGGTGGTCCAGAAGTAGTGCGCCTTGTTATGGTCAAAGATAGGATTAATCCATGACTTGCTACCGCTGGCATTAACAACTTTTTCAGGAGAAAGAAGGGTTTGAAGTTCAGGCAAAGTTGGGAGTCGCCATTCAGAGCTTCCTGCAAAACTTTCGTTATTTGCAAAAGCTTTTGCGTCTTTTAACGTAAATCTTTCTTCAGATCCTTTTTTGAGCCATCGGAGATTGTTGACTTTATCGGTAATAGTTCCATCTCCGTTGTCTATAAATTCAGGAGAGGCTAGTTTTGGCAAACCTGCTTCACTGACGTTTCTACATTCTTTTAACAAAGGGGCTGAATTTGGACAGGCATTCAATATGGAAAAATGATCCATCTTTTGGATCATGGTGCAAATATCTTTTAGTTGGCACTTAGCAAATGAAGGAACCGCCTGGGTAAATAAAATCACCAATGTCAAAAGCACGATTCGCATTTTCAAACTCCTTGATTAGTTTAGTACTGAAATAGGTTTGCAGATATAAAGGCCGATCTTCTTTGTATGGATTTAAGACTATGTTGAGGATACTATACTTTTTGATTCCGTGAGAATATAAATATCGCTTCATTTTTCAGGTTTTTTGGCTTCTACCCAAAGGCTATTCGGTTCAATTCGACAAACGCATCTTTGCCTTTCATTTCAATAAATAAGTCAGTATTAACAATTTGGTTGCTTGAGGCATCGAGGTTAATATTGATAACCTCAGTTCCTCCTTCCATCAAGTGGAGGGCTATATAATCGTTGGTTGGCACGGCTCCTGAACTTCCCACCAGAATTGCCAGATCCACCGATTCCTGTATGAAATTTCTGAAATTGATTCCCTGTTCAGGGTGGCCTGTGTATTCGCCATCTCCAAACATCAGGATATGCGGGCGCGCAATGCTAGAACAGTGGATACATTTAGGAAAGTTGGAAGCGCGCATGGTTTCGCTATCGAGATCGCATAGAGGCACGGATACATCATCCCAATACTGGTGTGTGCAGGTGTCGAGGCATTGAAGGCGCCACATGGAACCGTGAACTTCCAGAATTCTATCTTTGTCGCAACCCGACATTAGGTGCAGGCCATCAGTGTTGGTGGTGTGGATAAACCCATCGCATTTTTCAAACCATTCATTGATAATTCGATAACCTTCATGCGGCTGGTTCTCATTAGCGTTTCGGCGTCGCCATTCATAAAATGCCCAAGCGTGGGGAAGCTCATTACGAAACGCCCAGGGGCTGGCTAAATCTTGCGCTTCCAGATTTTTTTCTTTGAAAGGCGGGAAATTTTTCCAGTAGCCGTCTTTATCTCTAAATGTTGGAATATTAGAGTCGGCACTCATGCCCGCGCTGGTCAATAACAGCATGCGCTTGCAGTTTCTTATAAGGTCTGCCGATTTATGCAACGTTTCAAGCAAGGCCATCCCACTCCCTATAAAATTGGTCGAGAAAATTTTGCATAAACTGGTGTCGTCCGTCAGCCATCCGTTTGCCCGTTTTTGTATTCATCCTATCTTTCAACAAAAGTAGTTTTTCGTAAAAATGGTTGATGGTATGGCCTTCATTCTTTTTGTAATCCTCGAAACTTTGATGAAGAACAGGCTTTTCATCGGGATGATAGATTAAACGATTTTTATGTCCGCCATAGGCAAAGGTGCGCGCTATCCCTAAAGCACCAATGGCATCGAGGCGGTCGGCATCCTGCACAATTTTTCCTTCAAGGGTTTTCATAGGTGTGGCGACTCCGGCACCTTTGTACGAAACCGTGGATACAATGTCGACAACAGATTCTGTTAACTCAGGATCGGCACTGTTGTTGTTTAGAAATTCCCGGGCAACAGCAGGGCCTTTTGAATCGTCCCCATTATGGAATTTCCAATCGGCGATGTCATGAAGCAGG
>JAJDBA010000068.1 GCA_029261675.1 Nitrospinaceae bacterium | reverse complement strand
GATGGCATTGACGACATTGCCATGACCACCAACGCATACTTTTTAAAAGATCAGGCACAAAGCCTCAAAGATGCCGGACTAAAACGACTCAACGTAAGCCTCGATGCTTTAGACCCAGAGAAATTCCGAGATGTCAATCGTCGAGACTGCCTACAATCCGTTCTCGATGGACTGGACGCAGCTCGCAAAGTAGGCTTCAAATCCATAAAAATTAATGCGGTTGCTGTGCGCAACTTCTCAGAAACCGAAATAATGGGTCTGATCGAAATGGGCCGCACGGAAGGGTTTGAAATCCGTTTCATCGAGTTCATGCCGCTGGACTCCGATAAAGTATGGGAGCGAGACAAAGTCTTGTTTGGTCACGAAATCATAGACCTGATTAAAGAAAATTACGAGTTGATCCCAATAGACAACTCCTTGGAAATCGGACCAGCGAGTGAATACAACTTTGCCGATGGCAAAGGTAAGGTAGGAATTATAACTGCGGTCAGCAACCCATTCTGCGATCACTGCAACCGCATCCGCATGACAGCGGATGGAAAACTGAGAACCTGCCTGTTTTCGACAAATGAAACCGATTTGAAAGAACTAATCCGCTCTGGTGCAACCGATGAAAATATCATTGATGCGCTCAATCAAGCCGTCCTTATCAAAGAACCAGGACATAAGATCAACCTCGATGATTTTGAACGCCCTACCCGCGCCATGCATGCTATCGGCGGCTAACAGCGAACCTCCTCTAGTAATAGGTCATTACCCCTAAAGCAAAACAATACCTTTTAAACTTTTATTATAGCCAGTACAATTTTCCTCCCTCGTTAGAGGGCTACTTAGCTAACCTACCAGGTTGGTTACGAATTAGAATCCACTCATTCAATCTTAGAACTTCTTCAGGTTGTAAGGTAGTGAGGAGGGTACTTGGATCGGAATGATCTTCATCATTTACAACAAAACAATAGTTTCGCTCGATGTAGGCTGCCACATGCTCTTTAAACTGAGGAAACTGGATGAACATCTCCGAAAAAATTTCCGCATGATACTTCGGATCCTTCTTTTTCGGATCATAGCGGTAAAGTTTTATATCCAGTTTTTTCTGAAAATCCGCATTGATCAACAAGCCCATTGGCATTTGACTCCGCAAAATTAAAGGTCTATTTTACTAAACTTACGGGTAGTCCAAAACCTAATAGTGAATTCAACGCAAATACTTAGATGCTCAAAAACACAATCCCCAGAAACAATTGATTTAGAAGGATTTTACAAATATTATCAAGCCAATAGAAAACAACTTTCGCCTGATAACAGAACAACCCCAAGTTTAAAAGAAACTGTTCGGAGATTTTCATGAGTAACGAGAAAAAAAGTATTCACGACCTTCTGGAGTTTATTGATCGCTCCCCCACCCCATTTCATGCGGTTGAGGAAATGAAAAATAAGCTGATCGCGCAAGGTTACTCTGAGTTGATAGAATCCGCTGCATGGGAACTGACGGGCAACGGCAAATACTTCCTCACACGTAACGATTCTTCTTTAATCGCTTTTATTGTTGGCACAAAAACTAAAGACGCAAGCGGATTTAAAATAATCGGCGCACATACAGATAGTCCCAATCTCAAACTCAAACCTAATCCAGCCTACGACAAAAGCGGTTACCTGCAACTGGGAGTAGAAGTATATGGCGGAGTTCTATTGACGACCTGGACAGATCGTGATTTATCGCTGGCGGGACGTGTCATTGTTAAAGGCAAACAACAACCCCAACCCAAGTTAGTCTACTTCGATGAACCCCTTTTACGAATTCCACAATTGGCTATTCACCTCAATCGTGATGTGAACGAAAAAGGGCTGGCCCTGAACAAGCAGAACCATCTACCTCCAATATTTTCTCTGGCAGGAAAAAAGGGTTCCGTTAAGAACTTACTTGAAAAAAGAGTAGCGCAAAAATTAAAATGCAAATCGACCGATATCTTGAATATGGAACTATCGCTTTTCGATACACAGTCCGGTGCTATTGGCGGCGCAGAAGGAGAATTTATTTTTTCCAGCCGACTGGATAACCTAGCCAGTTGCCATGCAGCCTTGCAGGCATTGACCGAATCAAAAGCCAAAGACCCGATGACGCGGGTAATCGCGTTTTACGATCACGAAGAAGTCGGTAGCGATTCAGCGCAGGGCGCAGGCTCGCCTTTCCTAAAAGACGTGTTAGAAAGATTGACTTTGGAAGCTGACAATCCGCGAGAAACTTTTTTCAGATCGATGGCAAACTCGTTTTTCATTTCAGCCGATATGGCTCACGCGGTACACCCCAATTACTCTGAAATACATGACGCAAGACATATGCCGATTTTAAACGGCGGACCTGTTATCAAATGTAATTCCAACCAACGTTATGCAACAGAAGGAGTTTCCAGTGCGTGGTTTGAAATGCTATGCAAAAAGGCAGGAGTCCCCGTGCAAAAATTTATAGTACGGTCAGATTTGGGATGTGGAAGCACCATCGGCCCAATCACCGCGGCAAACCTTGGTATTCGTACCGTTGATGTGGGCAATCCGATGTTGTCGATGCATTCTATCCGCGAAATGGCAGGGGCAAAAGATCATCTCCCCCTGATAAAAGCATTTAAAGAGTATTTTATTGCTTAAAAAATAAGGGGATTATAATTTACCTAAAATTGCTTTGATTGTTTTGGAGAGATTGTCATACGCTTTTTTTTCTCCTGCTGAGTACTCCAACTTGTAGTTCTCATTTTTCGCCGACGCAGCTTTCCTTCGTTCTTCAGCCTCATCAGCCCATTGTTTTACACTTTCATCTAATTCCTTCAAAGCATCTTGCGCTGTTACTGATGATTCAGTCAATTTCCATATCCTCCAAAGCTATTAATTTTTTAGGAACCCATTTGCATGCAAAAGGTATCCATGAGTAAACCGAAAGAGTCGATGCGACTTTTCGATCTGTTTAATTCCAGGCAGACCTCGCTCGACGTTTGGCTGCTTTCCTCTTTTTTTGGGCTTCCTTAATCTTTATTTTTTTCTTTACTGAAGGTTTCAAATAAAACCTTCTACTCTTGAGCTCTTTGAACAAACCTTCTTTGATAAGTTGACGCTTTAAAGCCTTCAAGGCGCGCTCAACTTGATTCTGGATTACAATGACTTGCAAAATTCCATACTCCTGATTTTAAGATTGTAGTACTTGATCTTTGATCGAGATCACCTTTTTCAAACTACTGGAACCATCCTTCACTGATAAGTTGCCTCGATCTAATCTGTCAAATTATCTCGCGTGACAGGCAAAAAAAAAGCCACCCCAAATAAGGAATAGCAAAAATAAAGTCCCTTATAGTATTTATTTTTCTCCCTTTATAAAGAATCCTAGGAAAAAGATATCTCCAAGCTACCACGATTAGTAAGGATAGCAAGGAGATTAATATTAATCCTCTTTATAACCTTAGCTATACAGCAAGTGTTAGAACCTGAAAAGTGCCCCTAAAATTTAAATAGTATCTAATCCACATTCATGTTACCCTCTTTAGGAAAGTAAGGG
>JAJDBA010000067.1 GCA_029261675.1 Nitrospinaceae bacterium | reverse complement strand
TACACTCTCAAACTAAGCTGAATGCCGTGGCTCGACAGTTAAATGAGAGGCCACGTAAAACATTAGAATTTGAAACACCTGCTCAACGATTTAACGCATGTGTTGCGTCGACCGGTTGAGAACGCCACCCAAAGCGGACATTAACCTCTCGCTTTACCTCAAGTTTGAAGCGTAGCGAAAAATTTGTCTGAACAAAATTATGAGCAAAAAGTATCGCCTAATCCTCGACTGTGCTCTGTTTCCACTCTTGACGGGTACGACAATTTTCCTTTCATATGTCATTTCGCATCAGGAATGGCTAATGTCGGCTGGAATTATTACGATCATTGTGGGATTGTTACTATTCGTAATAGGGGCAGTTAACATAGTTATTAATATTTTTTCAAGTAAAGAGGCAGCTCACTTGAAAAAAATCGCTGCTCTTTCCTGCCTTTTATTGATGAACTTCCCTGTAGCATTAGGAATGACTTTATATGCCAACAATGTATGGGAAATTGAAAATGTGGAAGACTCTAAGATTTTTATCTTTAACAACTCAGATGAGTTGGTCCATATTTCTTTATCTGGTCCTACGAGTATAAATAATGAAACTATTGATGTTGCTCCTCACTCAAAAGAACAAAAATCATTCCGTTATACCCACGATGGAAGCTTATATTGCAATATTAAATCTAAATCATTTGATCATTCAGAAATATGCTCTGGTTATGTTGTTTCTGCCGGAACAGACTTTTTTGCGTTGGAAATACAAACCACTGGTCACATAGAGATTAAAACATGGCACCCTTAAATGCGCTCTTTTTCATCATAGAAACTGTCCGCTTTTGGCCGGAAATCGACATTGATTCCGCCAGTGTAATCGGGTTTTGGGGTGGGTTATCCAGCGAAAAATCCTAAACGAAATCGCAGGTTCTTAACTTTCTATACGGGTTGATTCCATTAGTTTGTCGGCTTGTGGGGGGAGAAGTCCCATATATCCATTATTCCTTTCGATGAGTTCTAGCACAGAAAATACTTTTCCATTTTGTATTTCTGGTTTTGTGAATATTTGACGTAGATTGGCATCGGGCTCCCCATTAATAGCACTGGAAAATTCTATATGTAATTTTGATTTAAAATAATCCACAGAGTATTCAATGTCGTCGACTCTAATAGCAATATGATGAAAATATTGATCGCCAAACTCATCTACCCATTCTTTTATTAAACTGTTTTCGCCTTTTTCACCTTGTGAAGAATGAATTCAGTTTATGTTTAGAGGGATTCCTGTTGTAGGATCGATGATGATTCGGGTGAGGGTTTTGTGTCCCCCGATCCATAGGGAATGATCTTTTGTCGATTCCAAACTGAAGATGAATTTTGATTCCAGCCCATTTATCCGCGAAAAATTTTGGAAGGTTTTTCCATCAAACAAGCTCAATCCATTATTGGTGCCGATCCATAATTTTCCTGCATGGTCTTCTTCGAGGGCGAGAATGAAATTTCCAGGCAACCCTTCTTGAGTGGTAAAGTTCCTGAACGTAAAATTCTTTGTGTCGAGTAGGCTCAGTCCTCCCCCCCAGGTGCCAATCCACAACCGGTTTTGTTTGTCGAGGTGCATGGATACAATGTAGTTGGGTTTGTAATCTGCGGTCTGAATATTTGGAATGGCAGGTGAAGCTTGGGTGGCATGATGTTGCCCCTGAAACAAGGACATAATGGCTTTGTTGTCTTTTTTTACCTTTTCATAAGATGCGCCAAGGCCCTTTGAATGGTTGAAAGACTTCCATTCTCCCTTGTGATAAGTGGAAACACCCGATTCGGTGCCAAACCAGACGCGGCCTGATTTTTCTATTTCCACAGCATAGACCCAGTTGTCGATCAATCCGCCGTTGGAATTTTCTACCGTAAGGCTTTTCCAGGCATCTTTAGAATCCCATTTTGAAAAGTTTACGCCGCTCCAAGTTGCAAGCCAGATATTCTCTTTTTCGAATTGGATGTCATAAATGAAAGCGTCATTTAATCCATCAGGAGTATTTAGGTTTTTCCAATGGGATCCGTCGAAGTGACTCAGTCCCCCCCCATAGGTGCCTACCCAAGGCAACCCCTTTTTGTCGATAGCAATTGAGAAAATGCCATTGCTCAGCAGTTTGTTGGTATTGTCATAAACTTCGATTTCTTCTTTGCCTTGAGTGTCGTAGCGAAGTAGTCCGTTGCTGGTGCCGATCCATAGATAGTTCCCATTTTCTTTAAGAACTTTTATATTCCGGGTATTAATAGTGAAAGTTTCTTTCTTCAAAATATGAGGGTAGGGTTCTCCCGAAGTGTTTTTTGCTACCTTCCCTTCAAAGGCAAAAGCGTTTCCATATTGCAGAAAGAGAGCGGTAAGAATAATGCCTACCCATCTTACTTGTTGCGATAGGCAGTGAAGTTTTGTTAGCATGATCGTTTTCTCAGGTCTCGAATAAGATTAAAAACTATACAACATTCATTCTGTGTTTGTCATTCCTTTGGGGATGTTGCGATTGTGACAAGAAGGTTTCCGAAGCCGATCAGATGGTTCTGATTCCCGCCGGGGAATTTATTATGGGAACCAATAAGATTGATACAGAGGATACGCATAAAAAAATCGGTGCGGTGAAGCCTCTTTATTTGGACCAACATCCCGAACGAAAAATTTTTCTTGATGCATACTATATTGACCGCTATGAAGTGACCAATGCGGAATACAGTCATTTCTTGGAAGTGAATCAATTCACCGATATTCCGGCTCATTGGCAGGACGGAGTTTTCCCCGAAGGACAGGGGGACCACCCGGTAACACAGGTGACTTGGTGGGAGGCGTGGTCTTATTGTCAGTGGAGCGGCAAACAATTACCGACAGAAGAACAATGGGAAAAAGCGGCTCGTGGACCTGATGGATTACCCTTTCCTTGGGGGGATGAGTATATTAAAGGAAAGGCCAATGTAGGAATTGAAGGAGATAGAAAAACAATGCCAGTTACGTCGTATCCAGACGATGTCAGCCCTTACAATGTAATGGGTATGTCGGGTAATGTTATGGAATGGACTTTGGACTGGTATCTGCCTTATCCCGGAAACACGAGAAAAGAATTTCGTTTTGGAAAAGTGTTTAAAGTGTTAAGGGGAAACGGTTTTCAGAAAGCAGGGCATTATTTTCTGGAGGCCTACCGCTATTCATTTTCTAGAACAGAGGCAAACCCGAATGACTTTTTTGAAAACGTTGGTTTCCGATGCTCTTCTAAGTTATGATCTCATAATTGGTATATAAGTAAACCAAATGGTATTATAGTTAAATGGCTTAAACTCTATCGGTCATCTTGAAGATGACCGTTTTTTTTTGCTGTCTAATCATTGAAAGGGTGATGTTATGCGATGGTATAAGGTAATTGTTCTTACGGTTTTAGTCTCTGTGTTTGGTATGGCAATTCAAAATTTAGAGGCGGCGGGTGCTAAAAAAGGAGATAAGGTAACCCTCGAATACACAGGGATGTTGGATGATGGCACTGTATTTGACGCTTCCAGCAAGCATGATAAACCTCTGCAGTTTGAAGTCGGCGGGGGGCGGGTGATTCCAGGGTTTGATAAAGCTGTTACAGGGATGAATCTGGGTGAGGAAAAAAAGTTTACTATTGCCCCAGCTGAAGCCTATGGCGAGCCGAACCCGAAGCTGATTAAAAAGGTTTCCAGAAAAGAAATACCGCAAGACAGAGAACCGGAAGTAGGAATGAGCCTTGTCATGGGAACTCCTCAAGGGCGTCAGATGCAAGCATTGATTACCGAGGTTACTCCTGAATATATCATTTTAGATTTGAATCACCCCCTGGCTGGAAAGGCTTTGACCTTTCAGATCAAGGTTATAAAAATATCCCATTAATTTTGTTTTATTTTTGAAAGGAGAATCCATGGTTAAGAAAAATTCTGTTGTTAGCTTGAGCTATTGTCTAAAAAATGCGAATGGCGAGGAGTTGGATCGAGCTGATAAGGATAAGCCGTTTGCATATTTGCATGGCAATGGGCAAATGGTCCCGGGATTGGAAAAAGAATTAGAAGGATTAGCTGTTGGAGATAAAAAGGATGTCACGGTTTCTCCTGCTGAAGGTTATGGTGATTTAAACCCACAACTAAAGATTGAAGTTGACCGAGCCAATTTCCCGAAAGATGCTGATATCCAGCCTGGAATGCAATTTGAAGGGCAGGGCGATGGCGGTACTCGGACCGTTTTTACTGTTAAGGCTGTAGTAGGCGATAAAATTCACGTGGATGGCAACCATCCTCTGGCAGGCGAGACTTTGCATTTCTCCATCGAAATTACGGGAGTTCGCGATGCCACTGAGGAAGAATTGACCCATGGACATGCGCATGGCGAAGGTGGAGCTCATGGCCATTAATAATGGCTGATATCGACTTGTTATTCAATTCGCCGCTTAGGCGAGGATAGTATTTTCCAGATTCGCGTCTTTGGTAATGGCTTTGGCGAGATTTGCATCCACGAGATACGCGTCAGACAAGTTTGCTTTGGTAAAATTGGTTCCGTGTAAGTTTGCTTCGAGTAGAAATGCATTTTTAAAGTTTGCACCTTCGAAATTTGCATAAGTGAGATCAGAGCCTTCGAGGTTTACTTCCTCCCATTGCACACCAGCGCATTGAGCATCTTTCAAATCGGCACCTATCAGATTCGCGTTGGTCATGTTGACATCTGTAAGGGTGCAGGAGTTGAGGTCGGCATATTTTAGAATACAACCTTTCATATCCACTTCAGTCATTTTTGAAAAACTCAGATCAGAGCCTCTGGCGTTGACACCGCCGAATCGGCATTTCGAGATGACGACTTGTTTGAGGAAGGCGTACAGCATTCTTGAAAATGCAAAGTTGCAATTATCGATTGTAGTGGAATAGAAGCTTGAATGACCCAGATTGGTACCTTGGAAGTCGCAATCATCTAGCTTTGCCTGTGAAAAATCACAGTTGGTAAGGTTTGCATTTTTAAAATTGCAGCCCATGAGCGTCGATTCTTCAAAGGTCACGCCCTCTAGATTTGCGCCTGAAAAGTTGACGCTTTTGATTTTTGCTTTTTTGAAGGAACTAGAATCGAGAGTAGCTTGAGAAAAATCTATGTCACGCAACTCCGCTTCTTCCATTACCGTCTCTATCAGCGTGGCAAAGACAAAGCTGGCTCCATTCAGACTCACCCCTTTCAGGTCGAATCCGCTAAAATCTCCCCCATCCTGCTTGGGTTCTTTTAGGACTAAAGATATGATTTCGTCTACATTTGACATTTAAGTTTATTCTCTCTGTTCTGATGGTGGAAGAAGAGCGTTCATGTTTCGCTGAATTCTTTGCGGGTTTACCCGATCATGGATACCCATGACACCTACTCTTATGGCACGAAATAATGTTCCCTCTGACTCTGTCCTATGACTTAGCTTAGTGGCCAAAGGAGTCAGTAACAGATTAGCCAGTATCAGGCCATAAAATGTTGTGATCAGCGCTGTTGCGAGGGCCGGTCCAATGGTGGAAGGGTCATCAATGTGCATCAACATTTGGATAAGACCAATAAGTGTACCCGCCATTCCGAATACGGGAGATTGAACAGCCATGAATCTAAGAACTTTTTGTCCTGAGTTATGGCGGTCCATCATAGAGTTGAGTTCTCTTTCCATAAGTTCGTGAATTTCTTTAGCATTATATCCGTCTACGATCATGGCGATACCATTCTTTAAAAACCGATTGTCCAGTTTGGCTTCTTCATTTTCCAGCTGTTTCATTCCACCTGAACGATATCTGGATGCCAGTCTCATAATGTCATCGACATAATCACCAGGCTCGTAAATCCCGGGCTTAAACGCGTTCTGGAGAATGGGTACCATGCCGATGAGCTTGTCTGAAGGGAAGGCGATAAAACCCGTTGCCAACACTCCTCCTACAACAATCAAAAGCGAATTAATATTGACGAATATCGCTGCGTCTCCACCGCGGATAATTGCTATGACAATTAGGAACGTGCCCGCAAGCACACCCATTAAGGTGCCTGTATCGATTCCTGTAGCTTCTTGACGCTCTTCTTGTTCTGCAGCGTCTGCGACTGCGGCATCTTGTGTTGCTGTAGCCATACGGCTTGAATACCTTAAATTATGTTTTTAATTAGCTCGCAACCTTTTCTGATAGAGCGGTGGACTTTATCAGCAGTGAACGGATAACGTAATTGTTCAACCAAGCTATTTGTAGTAATTCTTTTCGGCCACTGGGAATATAAACCTTAAGGAAATCAGGCTTGTTCACTTTTTCGGGTGTCAATTGCGGAGTCAATTCGCCAATACATCGGGCCATACAGTTTAATCCTGTATAGGTCTTGCAAAATAGTTCGCCCCACGAAGTAAGATAGGTTGTTGTGATACTTTTTATCCTGTCTATTCTTCGGGTTATAAACTTGTTTAATTCGTCATTATTTTTGCAGTCACTTATATTTCCCATTGTTATCTCCGGTGGCGGAGGCGTTCCGAAATCGATCAGCATAAATAGTTGGTTGATTTTTGCATCGTCGAGCAAATCTTCATTGGATAGGGCTGCTATATTTACAGAAGCAATAAACTGCCTCAATTGGTCCAGTAATACTTCGAGATCGCTTTCTTTCATAGCTCCCCCCTCAGCTCTTAACATAACTTGCGTGTCTTCATTATAAAGATTGTTGAAAACCGTGAAGGCCATTAAAAATGGCAATGTGCTGGATTTTTTGATGATATCATCATCTTCTATTTGTTCCAGAAACGCTCGGGTTCTTCCTCGAATCAGATACCAGGTGGCCTTGTCGCGTGAGGTTTTTTGTTCCAGTAAAAATGTTAATTCCGTTTCAGCGGTTTTCCCATCTACTAGTGCGCCGAGGTTATCTACTTTGTTAGGGGCTGTTCTGTAGAAGCTAAACAGTTTTCGGCCAAGGAGATGGGTGTCTTTTTCTGTGATTAAACTTTCGCTTGGATCGAGTGTTTTATTCTTTTCAGAAATATTTTTGTAAGAAGCCATTAAGATTTTATTAATCCTGTTCCCCAAATCAACTTTATGCATCATTTGCCAGTTGGAGTAGTCGTTGAGACGCTCTAACTTTTTTTCATCCCAACCCCATTCTTTCAACATTTTTATCAGAGTATTTTTTCTCCATATTTTGCTGCCTTTTCCCAATTCATCTGGCTCAATCTGGGTGCCCACCTTAAGATAAAAAGCGTGTCTTAGGGCATCGACAGCCTCTTCATCTTTAGTTTCTTTAAAAAACTGTTGAACACGTTCGAACATCCCTAAGTAAGGATCTATATCTAGATATGGAACATCGTTAAAATATTTGTTTTTCACCTGGTGGCACAGAAGATTAGATTTGGTATTTCCAAACATATATTCTTCGAGTATTCCCATTTTCATTAGTGTTTTGAAAGGGGATTTGAAGGACTTGATCAAGGCCCATATGGCCCCGCCGAAGTATTCTCCCTGTGATATATCATCAACATTTCCCATGTCGATAAACTCTTCACGTTTTAACAGGGTGTCTCCATTTTGTAATTTCTGATAGAGCTCGTCATATTTATCATCATCGGAATCAACGGGAGAAATTAGCCAGAAGGGTATTTTTCCAGAAACGATGATCATGGTTCTGTACATTTCTTCTTTCAGTAGCTTGGCAAGTGCTGACCCTGTACTTTCGCTATCACTTTCACCGAAGATATTATTTTTAACTTCTTGGGAATCATTTATAAAAAAATGAGTTTCTAAATTGTAATTATCCCAGGTCCACGTTTCAATAAGGTTTAGCTTTTTCTGAAAAAGCTTCATGCTTTCTTCAGTAAAATCACTTTTGTTGATAAGCAGGGTATAGTCCAGATCAGATTTCTTGGTTTGAGCGATGGACCCCACACTTCCCATAAGAAGGGCAGTGTGAATAACTGGTTTTAAATTAGGGTTTCTACGGACAATTACATCTGGAAACATTTTTTCCAATGCATATT
>JAJDBA010000066.1 GCA_029261675.1 Nitrospinaceae bacterium | reverse complement strand
AGACCCCCTGTTCGGTTTGCCAGATAGGGTTTTCCCACTTCCAGATCCATTTTCATTCCCACGAAAGTATTGCAAACCGATAAGGCATCTGCACCTGCATCTTCGGCAGCCTTAGCCAATAAAGTTATATCCGTTACATTTGGAGATAACTTAACGATCAAAAATTTTTCGGTAGTCTTGCGAGTCGCTTCTACTACTTGTCTCAACACCGCAGGGTCGGAGCTAAACTGTAATCCGCCTTTTTCAACATTAGGACAAGAAACATTCATTTCTAGTGCATCAATCCGTTCTTCTTTGGATAAGGCTGAAGCCATCTCCACATATTGCTGAACGGTGTCCCCGAAAAAATTTACAATGATCCGTGTCTTATAATTTTTTAGCCTTGGTAGTTTGTCGGACAAAAAAGCCTGCAGGCCAATATTCTCAAGTCCGATAGCATTGAGCATTCCCGATGAAGTTTCAATAACTCTAGGAACTGGATTCCCGATTTTGGGGTTGACCGAAAGTCCCTTTGTGGAAAAACCACCCAGGTCGTTCAAGTCCAAAAAATCCGTGTACTCAAGCCCATAACCAAAAGTACCAGAAGCCGCGATCACCGGATTGTCTAAAACCAGTTTCCCAAGGTCTACTGTCAGGTCAATCTCCGCCATATCTTATTGACATTTAAGGGGTTATCAGATATATTTTCTAGTGATACGGATAGAATTGGTGCAACTTACATCAAGATCATATCCTAACACCATTTTATTTAAAACAACGAATTTTCAACCAAAACTATCAGGGGCAAGCCCAATCATGATGGACACGAAAGAGCAATCACCTGTAACGGAAACCGAACACCTTCCTGAAGAAACCAAAAAATATAACAAGCACATCGATGATTTAATTGAAAATGCAGAAATAGAAGCGGAAATGGAAGCTGAAAAAAAAATCCGTTCAAAAAACTCTCGTGTTTTTTCAATATCCATGTTCGGTTTTGGCCTGCTAGCTCTGGTATACCTGCAAGTAAACAGCATAAAAGCACCCGAAGTAACCGCTCCAGCCAGTAAGCAGATAGAATCAGCTGAAGACAAACTTGCGAAACAAGTACCCATTGTGGAGGACGGGAGTTCAAACATACCCGTTCCGGAACTCAAAAATATTGTGCCCCCTGCAGAAATAAAGCTGAAGGAAAAGTCACCACCCAGTCGAAAGACAAAAGCTTCTTCCAAACCACAGAAAAAGACAACAAAATCTACTATCAAACCTAAAGCGAAAATAAAAACCGCATCTCCAACCAACACTCGTTTCTTTGTGCAAACTGGAGCTTTCTCTTCAAAGAAAAATGCCGACGTCTCAATGAAAAAATTACAGGCAAAAGGTTTTTCACCACTGACTCATGTCGTGTCTAAAGGCAAAATCAAAACTTATCTTGTGCAGCTTGGCGTTTTTCCAACCAAGGAAAAAGCAATACTGGCTCAGGAAAAACTAGCACGCGCAGGTTACCCCAAAACAATCATCAAATAACAAACTGCATTCTGTTTCCAACATAACGATGATGTTATGATGCCCTCCTGTGTGTGTTTTCTTTCTCAAGGGATTAATCAACTTTGCTGGATTTAGTGAAAATTGTAGCAGGACTGGCTCTACTCTTTTATGGTGGGGACTTTCTGGTAACGGGTAGCACACGTCTTGCCCGTTTTTTAAAAATCAGTCCATTCGTAATTGGAGCTACCGTAATTGCGTTTGGAACATCTGCACCCGAGCTCGCTGTAGCCATCCTCGCCGCATTGGATGCAGCCCCAGAGTTGGCAATGGGCAACGTAATTGGTAGCAATATCGCAAATATTGGGCTGGTTCTTGGCATAACAGCCATGATCGCCCCTATCGTCATCACCTCAAAAAGGTTCAACCGCGAATATCCTCCCTTTCTACTTGCCGCCTTTTTGATTTTATTTCTAGCATGGGATCTTAAAATTCACCGTCTGGAAGGAACCATAATGGTATCTCTTCTTGCATTGTATGTCTGGAGATCATTCAATCACAAAGAAGACTTACCATCCGAGCTAGAAGACGAATCACAAATACTCACAGATAAAGGCCCAGCGTTTCAAATTCTACTGATAATAGGAGGGCTTATGGCTCTGGTCGGGGGAGCAAAGCTTCTTGTTTCTGGCGGAGTTTCCATAGCCAGAAATATCGGGATCAGCGAATGGTTCATTGGAATCACCATTGTCGCTATTGGAACCAGCCTACCGGAGATTGTTTCATCCATTATGGCAGCCAGACGAGGACACGGAGAAATGGCAATCGGCAATATTTTTGGAAGTAATATTTTTAACATTTTGATGGTGCTGGGTGTTACTTCCTTGATACATCCTCTGAATATAAGCGAACCCATTAATCCAGACCTGATTATCGCAACTGGAATTACCGGTCTATTACTTGCCTTGATCGTATTCGGGAAATATTCATTGGGAAAGATAAGCGGAGTAACTTTGCTGGCAACTTATTTTCTCTATATAACTCTTAAAGGTGTGGGTGCCCTTTAGAATCAGGCGGCAGGTTTTTTAGGCTTTACGTTCTTGAATTTCCAAAGTTGTTGTTTGTAATAAGCATCATTTGGGACAAGATTTAAAGCCTCTTTTATTTTCGCAATGGCCTCATCACTTTTTCCTTGCACATAATATATTTCAGATAACGTATCAATGTACTCAGGGCGTTTAGGAAAAGCCTTTAAAGTTTGACTGGAAAGCTCAAGCGCCTTGGTCAATTTCGTTTGTTTTTTAGCATAGAGCCAGGCCAGCCGGTTCATAGCCTCATAGACTCCCGGTTTTAACTCCAGCGTTTTTTCACAATAACCCGTAGCAGCGGTGAAGTAACCTTTCTTCGTATAGACATTACAAACCGCAAAAAGGAGGTCCGCATTTTCAGGTTCTTTTTTAGAGACGACCAGAAGCATTTCTAAAGCCTTATCCAACTCCTTTTTCTCTACCAGTGCAGATGCCACACCCATGGTGTATTCAGAGTTTTTGGGGTCCAACTCTATCGACTTATTAAATTGGTTCAGCGATAAATCCACTTTTCCCTTTTCCAATAAAACTCTTCCCAACTCGTAGTGTGAGGGGGCATATTCTGCCTTCAGAGAAACCGCATTAGAAAGTAACGATTGTGCTCTATCCCATTTTTTATTGGCTACAAGCAGCTTACCCAGTTGATAATGACTGTCTGCATCTTTTGGATTGAGTTTGATCGCTTTTTCAAAAGCCATCCGGGCTTTCTTAATTTGCTTTTTATCAAGATAAAGTTGTCCCAGCCGAGCTTGAACCGCCGAACTTTTCGGATCAATGGCTTCAGCCGCCTTATAGTTCTCAAGCGATTCAGACAACATTCCTTTGACGAAATACCAATCTGCAAGTCTGATCTGCGCAGAAAAGTTTTCTGGAAATAAATCCGCCGCACCTTTAAAAGCTTTAATAGCTTCGGCTTCCTTATTTGACTCCAGCAATAACTTACCCAAGGTAAGGTGTAGAGCTGGTTCATCTTCCTTGAGCTCTATCGCCTTGCGAATTTCCACAACGGCTTCTTCATATTTTTTTTCTTCTGCGTAAAGCAGGCCTAAAGCTTCGTGTGGCTTGAAGGACTTAGAATCCAACTCGGCACTCAACTCAATGGACTCACGAAACTTGTCGGTTTTCCCCTGTTCCTTATAGAGTATGCCTAGCTGATAAAAAATTTTGCCATTTTCAGGATCAACTTCAATCGCCTGCTGATACGAATCCACAGCCTCATTCAATTGCCCCATTGCAGAATAAATCTTGGCCTTTTTAATACGGTATTCGCTGTTGCTCTGGTTCAATTCAATAGCCCGCTCGAATTGTGCCAACGCCTCGTTGTACCGTTGGCTGCTAAAATACATATCCCCGAGCCCCGCATATACCTTGGGATTGGAACGCGAAACATTTAACGCCTTTTTAAAAACGGATTCCGCATCGGAATACTTATTCTCCGCCACCAACTGATACCCTGAATCCAACAATGACCCCAGATCATCCTTTGAGTCATTGGAAGAGAACCACAAAACTCCCGAAACCAATAAAACTGCCGCAGCAATGATCACCTTCTTTTTGGGGAAATCACCAGCAACCGGGGCAGAAGTTCCTTTCGACGATTTTGGGGCTTTAGTGGTTGTAGCAGGTACAGGTCGTTCGAGGGTTTCAATTTCTTCTTTGATGGTTTTGGGAGGCGCATCGATCATCTTACAACGCCCTTCAAAGTTAGATCCTTCATCGATTATCAGGTGATAAGTAGAAATATCGCCCGTCAACCGACTATCATTCATCAGAGCTACCTTGTTTTCAGCAAACAGGTTCCCCTGAATGGATCCCTTATTGGTAATATTATGGGTTTTGACGTTCCCTAAAACTTTTCCAGACTTGCCCACAACGAAATGGCTGGTGGAATAGATCTCACCCTCAAAGTCTCCATCGAAATGGACGGCTCCTTTAACCCAAAGAGTGCCCTTTAAACGCACCCCTTTTTCAAAATACGAGTCCATAGAAAAGCTCAGAAAAATTATTTAGAAAATAAGAATCTAACAACATTGGAATAAGTTCAATAGTACCAAACAATTGAATAAGTTACAACCCATGCCCACCTGAAGCCAGCCGAACAATCCGATTCAACAATCCAAGTATCGTAAGTTGAAAAATTTTGAATTTACTGATAGTTTAATCTCTTTTTCAAATAACCCCCAACCACGAAGGATACAAAATGCGTGAAGATCGTGCCCTGAACGAATGCAGAAAAATTAAAGTAACCAAAAATTACATCATGCACCCGGCAGGATCGGTTCTCATGCAAATGGGAAACACCAAGGTTATCTGTTCGGCAACGGTTGAAGAAAAAGTTCCGTCTTTTCTTCGTGGTAAGGAAAGTGGCTGGGTTACAGCAGAATACTCCATGCTGCCCTCTTCCACCAATCGCCGTACACAACGTGAAGCTTCACGCGGAAAACTGACAGGACGCACTCAGGAAATACAAAGGCTTATTGGCAGATCCCTACGAACCGTGATTGATCTGAAAAAACTGGGCGAGCGAACTATCTGGCTCGACTGCGACGTCATTCAAGCCGATGGCGGTACCCGTTGCGCATCTATCACAGGTGCGTTCATGGCAGCGGCACTGGCAATGAAACAATTAAAAAAAGATAAGTTGATCGATGAAATTCCTATCAAAGATTATGTCGCCGCTATCAGTGTCGGTATCGTCGGTGGAAAAAAATTGCTCGATCTGGAATACACAGAAGATTCCAACGCAGACGTCGATCTCAACGTAGTCAAAACAGGCTCTGGCGGCTATGTAGAAATCCAGGGAACTGCAGAGCAAGAACCTTTCGACGACAAGCAAATGGATGCTATGCTCAAACTTGCCGACAAGGGAATCAAAGAACTCATCGCTCTGCAAAAAAAGACCGTTGGTGTCTAGCTGCCTTTAACTGGGGTTCTCTAACGTGGAGGGGTTGTGTTCTACATCTAAATTAAGACGGGAATTTATATTTATTTTTGAATCCTTTTTCTCTATGGATTTAATTTTAGAAAATTATTCTGATGTTATATTCTTTCCTTCAGGGAGCTGAATAATAAAACAACTCCCTTGAACGGTAGAAGATTCCAGTTCTATATCTCCTCCCATCTTTTTTATCAAGCGTTTTGAAATTGTAAGCCCTATGCCTGTGCCTTCTATGGCTTTCCTTTCTGCACCTAAGCGATCAAAGGGAGTGAATAGGTCTTTCTGTTTATCCAGAGATATTCCCATCCCCGTATCTGACACTCTCAATCTTACTTTATCTGGTGTGTTTTTCTCAATTTCTATGGTTACAGATCCGCTCTCTCTATTATATTTAATGGCATTAGAAAGCAGGTTCAAAAGTACTTGTCTAAGTCTCATTTTATCTGCATAGACGAAGTTATCCTGCTCACTGGAGACTTTATTTATAATCCTGATATTTCGTTCTTTTGCTTCAGCCTCAAGAAGGTTTTCTGCGTACTCTAAAGAACTGGAAACACTGACATCATCGAAAGACAAATCGAGTTTATCTGATTCAATGGCAGACAAATCGAGCACTTCATTTATCAGATTGAGAAGATGGTTACCTGCCGAAAGAATTCTTTCCAGATTGTCGCTCTGTTTGATAGTCAAAGGCTCTTTTTCGTTCAACTGCATAAGTTGACTGAAACCTAAAATAGAGTTCATTGGAGTTCGCAATTCGTGACTCATGCGTGCAAGGAATTCTGATTTAGCCTGGCTCGCTTTTTCGGCCTTTTCTTTTGCCTGTCTCATCGCATCTTCATTCTTCTTCTGCTCCATACCCATTCCCGCCATATGCGCCATGGTTTGTATCAAATCCAACTCTTTCTCATCAGGCAACCGAGGAGTCTTACTAAAGATAGCGAACGTTCCCAAGACATCACCAAAATTATCTTGAATGGGAAAAGACCAGCATCCTCTTACCCCGTAGTTAAGACCAATATGTTTATAATTTTCCCAAAGAGGATCAGCGCCAATGTCTTCTACGATGACAGGCTTATTATGGTAGGCTGCGGTTCCACAAGACCCCACCTCGGGGCCAATCTGAAACCCATCTAACTCGTCAACATATCCTTTAGCAATACTGGGTGACGACAAATAATGCATACATTTGTTTTTACGATCTAATGTAAGAACGGAACAGGTCAGATCGGACAAATGCTTTTCAACCAAATTTACAATAGCATCAAGTATTTCGTTTAATTCGACTCTTGTAGCAAGCATTTCAAGAATTGCATTTTGTCTGGAAATCAAATCGGCAGATCGTTGCTTTTCAGTAATATCTTCAAGGATACCCACAAACACAGGAGGAGTCTCGTCATGCATTAATTGTAAGCGTACGTGGACGGGGTAAGTGGAAGAATCTTTACGCATATGAACGGTATCAAAACGAATGTACTCTTTTTCTTTTTGACGCAAAGGCCTGACCAGTTCCTCAAATTTTTCCAAAGAGAAACCCTTCTTCAAATCAAAAGCCGACATCTTTGACATCTCTTCAAAGGTGTAGCCCAAATTTTTGCAGGCACCTGAATTAATCAATTTAAATTGGAGTGTCTTTGCATCGAACACAAATATTTCATTTGATGAATTATCCAGAATTCGCCCAAGATGATTTGATGCCTGTTCGGCATTTTTTCTATTCTGAGACTCCTTTATAAATAGTTCATTTACGTTCGAAAGTTCTTCCGTTCTTTGTTCAACACGTTTTTCAAGCTCGGCGCGAGCTTGTTGAAGCTCTTTTTTGTTTCTTTCCGAATCTAGAACAATGCTCGCGATATACGCTAAAGATTTTATCTCTTCTAATTCTTCCTCGGTGGGTCTATGCGGATAAGAGTAATAAATTGCAAATGTTCCCAGTACTTCACCATTGAAATTAATAATTGGAAGAGACCAACATGCAGCCAAACCACATTTCAATAAAGTTTGTTTTAGACTTATGCATTTAGGATCGTTTGCAATATCATCAACAATGACGAGTTCTTTCAGATATGCAGCTGTTCCGCAAGCTCCCATATTGAGTCCTATGGACATTCCATCAATCGCTTTACTAAATTCTTCAGCGATATTGGGACCAGAAGCTGGATGGAGAGTTTTGTACTCTGGATTAAATGTTAAAATAGAACATTTTGAGTCAGGATATTGTTCTTCATACCCCAAAGCTAATACATCTAAATTAGCTGTAAGGTCACCGCCCTTCGCAAGTTGCTCCAAGACCATATTCTGTAGAGATAAGATAGATTCTTTTTGCATTTGGAAATCTAGAATAAGGTTTCGAAAAACTTCTATAATCTCTCCAGTGTTCCCGTGCAAGAGGGTTAATGTCAACATTAAATTCAACAATCAAATACTCAATCTTACAATCTAATCGGGTAATGCGTAATGCCGATACCTATAAGGATAATTCAAGAATTATAAATTTAAAGTGCTTTCCCCCTGTTATTACTCAGATCGAGTTATAAACCGGCACCCACATCGTCATTTAATGAACAATCCTCATTATATTTCAGTTTAAGTTGCCCTCAAGCTCAACAACTCACCCCCCCCCATCAACCACTTGAACTATCGCAGAAGGGGGTCTGTTTCCCACACGATTAAACCAACAGCTTCAATATCATGCCTTTACGAATCTGGAGCATAGAAATCTTTACAAAATATTCATAACTTTATAATTCTATCCTTATAAAAAAACGGACCAAAAATTATATATTTGAAAAAGATTAAGAAATACTAATTTTCAACTGGAGTGTGAGATGCGTTTTTTAATTACCTTTTTAATTTTATTAATTCCTTCGTTTTCATATGGTATGTCCGATGCGGAGAGAATAAAAGCCCTCGAAGAGAAAGTAGAATCGTTAATGCCCCAAGTATTAGAAAAGGATTCTTACGATGCACATGGTGTAAAGAAGCAAGGTGTTAAAAACCCTTATCACCACAAAAAAGGATTTCATTTTGAATCCCAAGATGGCAAGTTTTCCACGAACTTACAATGGCGCGCTCAAATGCGGTTTTCTAAATCGTTTACGAGTGATCCCAGAACATCGGGTAGCTTTTCTCCTAATGAATCAAACAATTTTGAATTACGCCGTGTTCGAATGAAAATTGGCGGACATGGCTATAAATATGTGAAATATTATTTTGAAGTTGACTTACAACCATCAAGATCTGTTAGTACTGCAGCTTCTAGTTCAACGGCAAGGGTTATTGACTGGAGAATTGATGTTCAACCTTATGAATGGTTTGGTTTTCGTGTCGGTCAATGGAAAATCAATTACAACAGAGAGCGTGTTGACTCTTCTGGCAGACAACAATTCGTAGAGCGTTCTATTGTTAACCGAATTTTTACAATCGATCGACAAGTGGGAGTCATGATTAAAGGGCGCTTGAATAAAGGCACTGCAGCGGATATGAGATACTATGCTGGCATTTTTAATGGTGAAGGTCGCTCCATTAATAATTCTGGAGCAAATATGATGAAAATGGTTCGACTTCAATGGAATCCTTTAGGTAGAGATTTGAAATGGAGACAATCGGACGTTTCTCGTCATGAAAAACCTACCTTGTCCATCGCAGGTGCCTGGGCAGGAAACAAGGGCAACTGTAGCCGATGGAGTTCTTCAGGTTGTGGAGGATTAGATGGTTTAGGTGCTGATACTTCCGATCGCAACAGGTATGAAATTGATCAGGCTGTGGCCGAGGTGGCCTATAAACATCAGGGCTTATCCGTACAAAGTGAATATCATTGGAAAAATGTTCAAGACGATGACACAGGGTTAGAGCACAATTATGAAGGTGCTTATGCCCAAGCGGGTTACTTTTTTAATGAATTAAACCCATCTATACCGGAAGAATTTGAATTGGCATTTAGATACGCATTTGTAAATGAACCTGATACAACCAGTGGTAATAATATGCAATTAGAAAACTCTCGAAAAGAGTATACAGTAGCTGCAAACTGGTTCATCGCCGGACACGGCAATAAAATTACGTTGGACTACTCTCATCTAACTTTACAAGACGATTCGAGTAATCGTGGTTTCGACGATGACCGAGTTCGCCTGCAATGGGATATTTCATTCTAAATTTTTGGCTCTGCCTGGGAGTAATTATTACTCCCAGGCAGCTTTTTCTATTACGACTATTTGTGACTGACGGACCTCATCCTCAGGATGAGGTACAGAACGGCCGCAAGGCCGCCTGATCCGAACGTCATCCACATCACCATGATTTGGTAACGCACCGCAATGATAGGATCGACACCGGAAAGAATCTGCCCCGTCATCATCCCCGGCAATGCAACTAAGCCAACCGCAAAGAGACTGTTTATCTGAGGTATCAGAGAAGCATCTAAAGCAATTCGTCTTGCATTGATATAGTCTTCCCCCCGGTTGAACTCAGATTCAAACCGTTCCGCCGCCAGACTCACCGTGTTCATCGAGTTGGCAAAAATCATTCCTGCGATGGGAACAACCAGACTGGGTTCGAACCATTTTTGCATCTGCAACACAAACTGCGTCACCAGCCCAAGCAATATCAAACCAGGCACACCGATTGAGATAACAAAAATGAAATAAGTTTTAACGTTTTTCGCATCGAATGACCTAAGAGCGATCCACGCGGAGACGGCTATCATTAAAGCAATCAAGAAAACAATTATTACCGGCTGATTGGTCTCAAAAATATAAGTGAGAAAATAACCTACCAATAGCAGTTGCAGGAGCATACGAACATTCGCATAAAGTCCGATAAATGCTTTGAGTCGCCAACGAAACATGACACCCAGCAAAAAAATCGTGGGAATAAAGACAATGCTCAGTTCAAGTATGGGTATCGTTTGCATCGAGCAAATTAAGGACTTTTGCAGAAACGTTGGTCAAATGATGTCTAGTGATTTGTTAAATAATTAAACACCCTCTTATTAAAACGAATTAGAAGGGAAAACTAGAGTCACAAAAACTGTCATCCCTTTTTGTCATTTAAAATTTCATTAATGGTTTTGACGAAAATGGTTATGTTGATTGGCTTAACAATATATTTAATAAAACCCGCCGCCATCGCCCTGTCCACTTCATCTTTCATAGCATTAGCACTTACTGCAATTACCGGTATGTTCCGGGTTTCATCGATCAGCTTCAGCTTTTCTAATGCTTCGATACCACTCATTTCGGGTAAGTTTATATCCATCAGTATTAGGTGAGGTTGACGCGAAATAGCAAGGTCAATTCCCATTTGAGCATGAGAGGCTGTAAGCAGCTTAATATTCTTTTGCTCATTTAAAATCGCCTGTACCAATTCTAAATTTTGCAGATTATCTTCAACATATAATATCGTATGGCTGGTACGCCCTTCTTCCTCAATTGGGCTCGCAGATTCTTGAATAAGGGGATCACATTTGTTGTCTTTGTTCGTTACTAAGGGAAGCTCTATAGTAAAACAACTTCCGCGTCCTATAGTGCTCTCCACGGAAAGCGTCCCTCTCATCAGCTCTATCAAGTGTTTCGTTATAGTAAGGCCTATACCTGTTCCCTGTATTTCACTAGTTTCCGCACCTAATCGATTAAAAGGCTGAAATAGCGCATCTTGTTTTTCTTCAGGTATGCCGTTACCCGTATCGGTAACGCTAATTAGAGCGGTACCAACCGATGTAACTTTACAATCCAGAATGACTTTACCTTTTAGTTTGTTATATTTCACAGCATTGGAAAGAAGATTCAACAGCACCTGTTTTAAGCGCGTAAAATCGGCTAAAACGAAAACATCTGAATCCAAATTATTCTCAATTTCAACGTCAAATTCCTCGGTCAAAGGTTGAACCAAAGGCAACACTGAATCAAGTACAGCGGTCACGTTAGTATTTTCAATGACAATGTTCATTGAGCCTGCTTCAATGCGTGATAAATCTAGAATTTCATCGATCAATTCCAATAAATGATTTCCCGCATTTAAGATGCGATTAACATTGTTGCTTTGAGAGCTGGACAATGATTCTCTCTTACTGTGTTTCAATAATTGCCCAAATCCCAAGATAGCGTTCATCGGAGTTCTCAGCTCATGGCTCATCTTCGATAAAAATTCTGACTTGGCCTGATTTGCTTTTTCTGCTTCTATTTTTGCTTCTATCAAATCTTTTTCTTGTTGCTTGCGTTGAGTAATATCTCTGAAACTGACAACTGCACCAGCTAGCTTGCCGTTTTCTAAAATGGGATTAGAAACGTATTCCACCAGAAAACGACTACCATCTTTTTTCCAATAGACTTCATCCATTACATGGTGAACTTTTCCAGTTCTGCATGTCGTATACACAGGGCATTCTTCTTTTGAATAAGGAGTTCCGTCGGACTTTGAGTGATGTATAAGTTCGTGTTGGGATTTGCCCAATAATTCTTCTGAGTTGTAACCAAACATAGCTTCTGCAGCAGGATTTACAAAGGTGGTCTTACCTTCCAGGTCAAGTCCATAGATACCCTCACCCGCTGCATTTAGAATCAACTTGAAATTTTCTTTTGCCCGATTCTGGAGTTGGTCTTGTGCCGCTTGAAGGGCTATGTCTCTATTTTGAATTTGAAACAACATTTCGTTGAAATGATCAATCAAAATACCAATCTCATCTCGAGAGTGCTGTATTGCGCGGATGGAATAATCCTGATGAGATGAAATTTCTTCCGCAGTACGAGCTAGACTCAAAATAGGCTCAGATATCATATTTTGAAGCTTTGAAGACAGGATAAAGGCGAGCAAAGAAGAAACCAAAAGTATAACAAGACTGATAAATGCATAGCGATACAAGGTGGCTCTAAATTCTGTTAAATCATATTCAATATAAATCGTTCCAATTCGCTTATCGCTGGAATTAATCGGTTGAAATAAAGTGAGTTTCAACCCATTTACATTTTCACCATCTTCTCTAGGGTTTTCGGGAATTGGGATGTCTTGGGAATTTTCGTTTTTGTAAGAAACAAAAAGATTGTTTTCACGATTATAAATGGCTGCAGCCAAAATACGCCGCTCAAGCTTTAGGGCGCTGAGTGTTTCGAAGGCTGATTGGGGATCTTTAAAGTCGAGAGAAATAGCACTGTTTGTAGCCACTGTGTCAACCAGAACCATGAGCCCTTCACTGATTCTGTTTCTCTGGGTCGTGTAATCATAGACCATGAATACGGTGCAGGCCAGGAGAAGAGAAACCATACTGGTAATCATGGTGAAACCGATCAGCTTCTGCTTTATGGAAATTTTGGATAGGTTTAGCATGGTTCTCTTTAAAAGTATTAGTCTCCGACCAGCTTCCCAACGCGAAATAGTTGAGCATTAATTTTCAGGCCCGAATCTTCAGCAGCATTTTTGTTAATAACAAAGCGAATCTTGTTTTCAATTTTATAGAAGCCAATCATTCCTCCGGTTTCTGCAAAACTATCGGACTCTCCAAGAGTTAATGTGCTGGTCCCTTTGAGGGAGGTCAAAATTTTCTTCCAAGGCAAATCGGAATTCTGACTTATAAAAACACCATTGAACGATGCTAAATTATTTGTACTTGTAACAGGTTCAACAGATATACTTTTACCCTTAATTTTTTTCCCTTCAAGAGCTTTGAATACTGCTAACTCGTCTTCATTCCCTGAGAAACCGATTCTAAAAATATTTTCTTCGGAACTCGATGGCGAAATGGGGAATTGGATGTAGGATAGAATTTTAAAAGTCAAAACTGCTTTGATTTTGGACTCAAGATCATTTGCCAAAGCAGAATTTGAGCAAAACATGCTGATAACAAAAAAGCTTATAGAAATGAACTTTTTTGCAGTGTGCACTTTAAAAGTTTGAAGACTTTCACACATGGGATAAAAAATTATAGCGGTTAGTTTGATAACCGCGGGTTCTAAAATTTAAATGTGCCTTTAGCAAATATGGATCGTTCTACCCGTGTTCCAGATGTGAATTGGACCGCTTCAGCGCCAAACTCATCATGCTCTTGCTCTAATAAATTTTGCCCTGAAACACTTAGTTCAAAAGATTTTGTGGGTCGCCAGCCTACACGCAAATCCAGGCGGGTATAGCTGGGAACATTTATATTGTCGAGGGAATCTACATAATACAGAGTGGTATCGAATTCGAGATTATAAGGGAGGGAGAGACGAGATTTAATATTCCATTGGTACTCAGGATCATTTCCTTCAGAATTTTCAAACACAAAAGATGAAGTGGCTACTTGATCTAAATCCATTTTGAAATAAGTGAAACCGCCACTGAGTTCCCAATCTTCACTTACGTTCCACTTGCTAAACACTTCTACCCCATATGTTTTCCCTGATCCTTCATTATTCTCAATGAATGGGACAACGGCATGCGTGGGGGAAGGCGTTGTTTCAACAAAAGCTGTTCCTCGTTCACGAGTTTGCAGGTTGTCGTAAAAATTGTAAAACAAGGTGACATCAAAAAAGAGATTTTTTTTGGCTTGGGTTCTATACCCAATCTCAAATGCCACTACCTCTTCGGCTTCCACGAGGTCACTTCCGATTAACGCAATCAGATTCGCTCCAGAAAACCGGGAGTTAATACGAATGCTGTCTTCAGCTCGCGTTGGTGTTCGAATCGCACGGGAAATAGCCCCCCAAAAAGAATGGTTTTCTTTGGGCATCCATAAAACCCGAGCACTTGGCTGAACCTCAACTCCAGTATAGTTGTTCAGTTCAATTTTTGATCCAATAGTTAGTTTGAGGGTTTCTGGAATTAATTGAATACTGTCTTGGATAAAAGCACTGGTGATATAATTCAATCGGTTTTGGGGATTGAGCTGAATTGGAATACTATCTTCGAAAGAGTCCACTATGAACCGTTGTCCTGCTCCCCAAATAATTTTCTGTCTCTTACTTAATTGAAAACGATGCTGGAACTCTAAATCGTAAGTGTCAATAATGCTTCTTTCGGTTGTCGCACCTCGGCGGCTCGCATGATCAAAATAAAATTGGGTGGTCATGTCAGAGTTGTCGGAGTTCTTGTGTTCCCAGCGCGTGAGCAAATTGACCCCATCGATTTTTACAGTTCTGTTAAAACTTGCAGTGCTGGAACCGGAAATAACATTGTTTTGCGCCCTTTCATCTGTTTCGCCATTGTATATATCTCCTTGGAATGTGAAAGTGTTGGATTCCGATTTTTCCCAGTCCATACGAAACCCACCACGCTGACCATCCCACGAATCGGCTTCAGGCTGACCAGGCTTTCCTGCATAATCATCTCGATTAAAGTACTTCCCATAAACTCGGAATGTTTTATCCTTTCCAAGTTTACTTCCGTAGCGAACCGTTCCAGTGC
>JAJDBA010000065.1 GCA_029261675.1 Nitrospinaceae bacterium | reverse complement strand
CGCCCAATTCCACCCAAAACTATCACAAGGCTCGACCCTCGACAGTGTGTTAAGCATTCGCACCCGCTCTCTAATGGTATTGCCTATTCCTCATAACAAAAAACTTGTTGGAGTGATGGAAGTAATACATCGTAAAAATGGAGAACCATTTAGCGAACAAGAATTTAAATTGGCAAGAGAAGTATCTCCTGCAATAGGTCAAATACTTTCTCGTTTAGAAGAAGAGTTTGGTATGAGCTCTATCTCTATGGAAGCCCCAATTGCTCCTGAAGAAGGCTTGCATCGGATTTCTCAGGCCATTCATTCTGCAAAAAATATTGATGAAATTCTTATAGAATTGAAAGATTCTATATTACGACTTTTTGAATCGCAAGCCATCACAATTTATGCTGTCGACCACCAAAGCAATGAAATTTTTTCAAAGGTAAAATCAGGCGACCAAATTAATGAAATCCGCCTTCCTATTTCTCCGACCAGCATTGCCGGCTGGGTTGCAATGGAACAGAAAAACGTAAATATTAATGACGTCTATAATAATGAGGAACTCGTTGCTTATCACCCTGACCTGAGGTTTGACAGTTCCTGGGATAAGCAATCTGGAAACATCACAAAATCTGTTATGGGCTATCCCATGATTTTTTCCGGAAAGCTTATGGGTGTAGTACAAGTTGTGAATAAATTAACTGGAGGTGGGTTTACCGAACAAGACGAGAAAAGCGCATCCATAATTGCTGAAACTTTGGCTCTAGCATTTCACAATCAAGCAAAATACGTGGAACCCAAACCTACAAAATTTAGCTATTTAACCCAGAACGGCATTATCACAGATGAGGAGCTCACCCAATCAACCGCTAAAGCTAGAAAAGGGCAAATGGATTTAGAATCTGTTTTGATGATTGACCTAAAAATTCAACGCAAAGACTTGGGTAAATCTCTCGAAAATTTCTACCAGTTGCCTCATTTTAGTTATAGCGACACTGTAATTCTACCATCAGAAATAATGACAGGATTAAATCGAAATTTTCTGACAAAAAATTTCTGGATACCTATTCAAAAAACAGACAAAAAAATAACCATCCTGATTAATGACCCATTAAATCCAGACAAAAACCAAAACATCAAACAGATCTTTCCAAAAAAAGAAATCGAATACAAAATTGGTTTGAAGGTTGATATTCTCGACTTTCTAAATTCTTCTTTAGGTATTGATGAAACAAATATTGGAAATGAAGAAACCGTAACAGAAGAAATGTCCAGTTTGTTGAGTGCGTTAAAAGATGAGCAAGCAGAGTTGGATGTTGACACTACTGAGGAAGATGATGGAGCCAACGCAATCAGTGAAACAGACAGCACCATCGTACGACTGGTCAACAAAGTTTTAATTGATGCCTACGAACGCGGAGTTTCAGACATTCATATTGAACCAGGCGTAGGCAAAGAAAACGTTCTGGTCCGCTTCCGAAAAGACGGTACGTGCGATATTTACGAAGAAATCCCTTGCATTTATAAGCAGGCACTTATATCCAGAATAAAAATTATGTCCAAACTGGATATTGCAGAAAGACGAATGCCTCAGGACGGTAAAATAAAAATGCGCTATGGAAGAAAAGAAATCGAATATCGCGTTGCAACCTGCCCAACCGTTGGTGGCAATGAAGACGCAGTATTACGAATTCTAGCTGCCAGCAAACCTATTCCACTCGAAGGAATGAATTTTAGTGACCGCAACCTGAATTTAATTCAAGAATCTGCAGCAAAGCCCTATGGTTTAATACTGGTTGTAGGACCTACAGGATCAGGAAAAACAACAACACTGCATTCCACACTGGGCTTTATCAATAAACCCGAAAGAAAAATATGGACGGCAGAAGACCCTGTTGAAATAACACAAAAAGGACTCAGACAGGTACAGATGCTGAATAAGATTGGACTGGATTTTGCCCGGGCCATGAAATCTTTTCTCCGTGGTGATCCTGACGTCATCATGGTCGGTGAAATGCGTGATGCAGAAACCTGTTCGATAGGACTCGAAGCCTCCCTAACAGGTCATTTGGTATTTAGCACCCTGCATACCAACTCAGCGCCTGAAACTATTACTCGATTGATTGATATGGGAATGAATCCGCTAAATTTTGCCGACGCCTTACTACTCATTGTCGCGCAACGTCTGGTCCGCACCTTATGTAAAAAATGTAAGGAAGATTATCATCCCAGCCAAGAAGAATTCGATTCCCTGGTTAAAGAATATGGGGAAGAAGATTTTAAAAATCTGAATATTGAGTACACAGATGATCTAATGCTTAAAAGACCTGTGGGTTGCGATTCCTGTAATGACAAGGGATATGCAGGGAGAACAGGTATTCATGAATGTCTTGAGGGCACAGACGAAATCAAACGAATGGTTATGAAGCAGAGCCTCGTAGAAGAACTTCGCGAACAAGCTCTTAGTGATGGGATGACCACGTTGAAACAAGATGGGATTTATAAAGTATTCAAAGGCGATACTGATTTAAAACAAGTCATGGCAGTTTGTATCGTCTAAATCAGGCTGCGGAATCGATTGAATCCTTCAAGCCTTGCCGCCATTTTTTTATTTGTTCCATAGCATTATTAGCTATTTTCTGATTTCTCTCCTGCTTGTTTTTTATTTTCATCTCCTGAACCCAGAACAGACCAAAATTAATATTCATGGGTTGAAAATTCTTCGAACTCGACGTGGTTAAATAATTTATTAAAGCTCCGAGAGCCGTGTCTCTTGGTGGTGGCATATAATCCTTCCCAGTTATTGCTGCAACAGCACTCAAACTAGCCAGCAATCCCATACTGGCAGATTCCACATACCCCTCCACCCCGGTTATTTGTCCCGCAAAATAAATATCGGATCGAGATTTAATTTGTAACTGGTTATTTAGCAAACTCGGTGTATCAATGAAGGTATTCCGATGAATCGCACCAAAACGAAAAAACTCTGCCTTCTCCAAACCTGGAATCATTTGCACAATTCTTTTCTGCTCGGGATAAGTTAATTTCGTTTGAAACCCTACGAGGTTGAATGCAGAGCTTTCTTTATTTTCCTTACGCAGTTGCACAACCGCAAAGGCTACTTTTCCAGTACGAGGATCAGGAAGTCCGACTGGCTTCAGGGGCCCGAATGCCAGAGTCTTAGGGCCACGTTCGGCCAGAACTTCAATGGGCATGCAACCTTCAAAATAAACAGGCTTTTCAAAAGAGGCCATAGGAACTTTTTCTGCCGCATTGAGTTCTCGAATAAATTCATAATACTGTTTTTCATCCATGGGGCAGTTTAAATAATCCGCATCTCCTTTTCCGTAACGAGAAGCAAAAAAGGCCTTATCGTAGTCAATCGAGTTGGCATCTACGATGGGAGAGAGAGCATCATAGAAATAAAGATACTCCTGTCCAATCAAGCGAGAAATTTCTTCGGAAAGTTTTGGAGATGTTAATGGACCCGTTGCAATTATGACGGGACCCGATTGTGGGATCTCAACAACCTCTTGCCGCTTCAAAGTAATCAGCGGATGGCTGGATATTTTTTCAGTTATTTCTTGAGAAAATAAATCTCGGTCTACCGCAAGTGCCGAACCTGCTGGAACAGAATTGTGATCGCCAGAGGAAATTACAATGGAATCAAAACTTCGTAGTTCTTCCTTGAGAATATAGGGAGCAGAGTGAGGAAGATTGTTGCCTAGAGAATTGCTACAAACCAGCTCGGCACAACCGTCGGTTTTATGTGCGGCGGTACGGTTGACAGAACGCATCTCATATAGGACAACAGGTATACCTCTTTCTGCTGCCTGCCAAGCGGCTTCTGATCCGGCCAACCCGGCACCAATGATGGTTAAAAAATCGTTCACGAATAATTATCAGGCCGCTGCGTTGGTCTTTTTAAATCCACATTCAGGACAAAGAGTCGAGGGTTCCTCGTTCTTTTTCCACTTTTCGACCATGAAGGGGTGTTTGCATTCCGGGCAAGGCTCAGCCTTTGGTTTATCCCAAGATGTGAATGTACAATCCGGGTACTTGGTACAGCCATAAAATGTCCGACCTTTTTTTGTCCGTCGTGGTGCGATTTCGCCTTTACATCCCTCTTCCGGACATTTAATTCCCAATCCAATTGGTTTGGTGAACTTACAGTCGGGGTAAGTAGAACAGGCAATAAATTTTCCGAATCTTCCTCGTTTGATTATCAAAGGAGAATTGCATTTGTCACATTCCCCTTCAACTTCGTCAGGAGTTTCCGGTTCACCTTCGGCACCTGGTTTCTTAATGTCTTTGGCATTTTTACAATCTGGGTACGCTGAACAAGCCAAAAATTTACCAAAACGACCCCATTTTATGATCATCGGTTTATCGCATTTTTCACAGACCTCGTCCGTTTCTTCAACTTCAGCTTTGAAGTCTTTCATTTTTTTCTCAGCTTCTTCAAGGTCTTTTTTGAATGGTGTATAAAAAGAGTGGAGCACATTCCTCCATTCCATTTTTCCATTCTCAACTTCATCCAATTGTTCTTCCATTTTAGATGTGAACTCTGTGGTCATAATATCAGGAAAGTTTTCAACCAAAAGATCATTGATCATGAATCCCAATTCTACCGGTTTCAATCTTCGCTCTTCATTCTGGATATAGTCCCGATCCTTAATAACACTGATGATAGAAGCATAAGTACTGGGTCTTCCCACACCTTTATCTTCGAGTTCTTTAACCAACATCGCTTCCGTAAATCTTGCGGGGGGCTGAGTAAAATGTTGTTCCGGTAATATCTCGAGAAGATTTAAATTTTCACCCTTCTTCAGTGCCGGCAAAATTCGGTCACTGTCTTTGGTTTCTGTCTTTTCGGTATTATCGTCATCCTGACTTTCCACATAGACTTTCATAAAACCAGCAAACTTTAAAATCGAGCCGTTGCTGCGGAAAAGATAATTACCAGACTTGATATCAAACTGAGTTGTATCCAAAACAGCTGGAACCATTTGGCAAGATACAAAACGAGACCAGATCAATTGATAAAGTCGAAATAGATCTTTTTCCAAATGATCTTTTAAAAAGTTAGGGTCCAGATTTACATCCGTAGGACGAATTGCTTCATGCGCCTCTTGGGCTGATTTTTTACTTTTATAAGTATTCGGTTTAGCAGGCAGGTATTCCTTTCCATATCGTTCGGGAATATAATTTCTCACTTCTCCCAGAGCCTGATCTGACAACCTAACCGAGTCTGTTCGCATATAAGTTATGAGGCCGACTGTCCCCTTTTTTTCCAGCTTGATGCCTTCATACAACTTTTGCGCCAGCATCATCGTCTTCTTTGGAGAGTAGTTTAATTTTCGAGAGGCTTCTTGTTGCAAAGAACTAGTAATAAACGGAGCACTAGGATTCCTTTTCCGTTCCTTTTTGGTAATCGATTCGAGAACCAGCGGTGAGCCTTCCAAGTCCTTAAGAATTTTATCAGCTTCTTCTTTATTAGCTATTTCAGCTTTCTCATCGTTAATTTTTAAAAGTTTGGCCTGAAATTCGGGTTTACAACTTCCCTCTAAATCCAAGGTTATAGACCAGTACTCCTTCGATTCAAAAGCCAGAATCTCTCGTTCTCTTTCACATACTATCCGCAAAGCTACCGATTGCACTCGCCCTGCGCTCAACCCTCTATGAACCTTTTTCCATAATATAGGACTGATTTTATAGCCCACCAACCTATCCAAAATGCGTCGTGCCTGTTGCGCATTAACTCTATCAAGGTTTAACTCCGTTGGGTTTGCCAAGGCCTCTTTCACAGCTGTCTTGGTTATTTCATTAAACATAACCCGAAATATTTTTCCTTTTGTAAACCTTGCAACTTCGTTTCCAATATGATGGGCAATGGCTTCACCTTCGCGATCCGGATCAGGAGCTAGATAGATTGTATCTACTTTTTTCGCAGCGGTTTTCAGCTCTTGAAGAATTTTACCTTTCCCGCGAATGGTGATGTATTCAGGCTCAAAATTATTGTCAACATCGACACCTAGTTTCTTCTTAGGAAGATCCTTGAGATGGCCTACCGAGGCTTTGATGATAAAATCCTTACCTACAATTTTTTTAAGCGTGTTTACTTTGGTAGGTGACTCAACGATCAATAACGACTTACCCATATTTCCTCACTCACTTTATTTCGTATCACAATTAGAAACGTATATCTTACCGCTCAGTTGACGAACCAGACCTCTCAATTCGAGTTTTAATAGTGTAGCCGAAACTTGCGCTGGAGACAAATCGCTGTTTTCAATCAAATGGTCGATATGTCGACCCTCTAAAGATAAAAGCGAGAAAACCTTTCTCTCTTTATCGTCGTCCAGCTTTATTTCAGGTTTTTCTATCCTTTCCTGTATGGAAGGTAAAAGCTCTTCTATCACGGACTCGGGACTGTCCACTAATTTCGCACCCGCCTTAATCAAATCATTTGTCCCCTTGCTTTTAGGCGAAGTAATATTTCCCGGAACAGCAAAAACTTCCCTCCCCTGTTCAAGAGCAAAATCAGCCGTGATCAAGGCACCGCTTTTTTCAGCTGCTTCCACCACCACCGTCCCCAACGATAATCCACTCAATACCCGATTGCGTGCAGGAAAATTGTTCCGCTCCGGTCGCATGAGAACCGGAAACTCGGATACGATTGCACCTTGCTGGACAATTTCGTTACGCAACTTCCGGTTTTCGGGAGGGTAAGTATGCCCTAAACCACAGCCAAATACAGCTATCGTGTCTGCTCCGGCCTCCAAAGCCGCCCTATGAGCCAGAGAATCTACGCCTCTGGCTAACCCGCTTACCAGATTAAAACCTGCCGATGCCAATTTGAGACTTAATCGATGAGTTATAATCTTGCCATATTCAGAAGGATTCCGCGTTCCCACCACCGCTAATGGAAAAGAAATCGAGTTGAGTGACTTACCCTTAACATATAGAACCGGAGGAGGATCATAAATAGATTGCAATAATTCCGGATATTCCTCACTTGTAAAAGTCAAAATGCGAATGTCCTCTTTCTGGGCAAGACCAAGCTCACGATCTGTAGCCCGATCAACATCGAAGCCAGATATCGCCGTGGCAACTTTATCACCTACCCCATGAACCTGTCGCAAATCAGAAACCCTTGCAGCAAAAACATTTTCAGGAGAACCGAAAGCTTTGACCAGTCGATGGAAAATGGTTCTACCAACGCCCACCACCATATTCAAAGCCAACCAGTGTTTTAATGCATCCATATATGCTTATCGCGGTTCAATCCGGCGACAGAAAGGTTAAATTTATAAACTGAATCATAATAGCCACTCAGTACCCGAGTATAAATAATGAGAGCCTGGAAAAGATCCGTAGGATCACCGATTCCAAAATCATAATTAGCCACTTCACTCACCAGCAATGCACGTGTTATCTTTCTATTTTTCCGGGCCAATTGCATTTTCTTTTTTGCCTCTATCACTTTCAAGAAAGCTTTCTTCAAGGAAACATTCCCTGAAAGCTCACTGCCCTGTTCACTCCAGTGCTTATAGTCCTCAAAGTTAAACTCGACCGGAGAAATACCTGGCTCCGATAACTCAGCTTCAGGATCATATTTATCTTTAAGGACTTCAAACAACGACAAGCGAGAAATTTCCAGATCAGCTTCAATTCCAAAAATATCATTCAAGGTCCCCGCTAATCCCAGTTTAAGCTTTGTGATATCAGATTGATCGATATCTTCTTCACCTTCGTCGTATTTCTCTTCCGCTTTACTGATAGATTTTTCAAAATGCCCCTTAACTTCATTCAGTATCTTTAGTTTTTGATCCTGATACTGAATTTGATAATAGAATTTCTTAATCGAATATTCCATCTCCTGCGCCGCAGACGAATTATTATCAGGAATAGAAGATCGCAAAATATTATTTAAAGAGGGAATAGGCTCAATTCCACCAGCATAACAAACAGAACCAATCATTAAAAAAACCATCAATGCCATTGTGATACAAACTTGAAGTCGCTGCATAAATTCCTCGAAGGGGGAGTTTTTCCAATAAGAGACTATATTAATTCAAAAAAGGAAAGAAATCAGGATAGGAAAGTAAAAAAGGGGCGCTAAACTTCTAAAAAGAAAACTTGATGGCAACCAAGAATATTCTTTTCTTATGAAAATACCTGAAATTAAGGTAAGAAGTTAAGCACCCCAGAATGTTAAAAAGGTATCATAGGGAAGCCCCACTGTCAATGTCATTCTGAGAATAGGCTATCAGCGCGACAAGTTTATTGACAATATTATCCAATAAAAACATATATTTATAGCATTGATGTCAATTTTCCACGTATTTCTGGAGATTTAGCACCTTGTTTTTCAAGGAGTTGTAATTGCTGAAAAAGAGAGATAACCCCTCTGAAAAAACAGGATTTCATGCCATTTTTAGAAAATACCACCTTATTTATCAGTCTGTTGGAAATTACATCTGGGAGAATGGGATGGGAATAAATGTCAGCACAAAAATCAGCATAGAAATCACCCCTAAAACTTTATGGAAGGTTTCCAGATCGCCTGATTCCTCTATTAAAGGGGCAGTTTTGAATCCCATCAAAACTATCATAACAGCCCAGAAAAACCAGCCCGGCCAATAATAACCTAGAGGGAATAAGGCTACAAAAAATAACTTCCCTACCAATCTATGCCTATCCGGGAAAAGTGCATAAATAATATGCCCTCCATCCAACTGACCTACAGGCATCAAATTTAAAGCCGTCACCAACATGCCTATCCACCCCGCAAAAGCGATGGGATGCAAATGAATATTTATGAATGGCGAGCTTGGGTCTACCCCAAGAATCACTTCCGAAAATAAATTTAGAATGAAAGAACTTCCAAAACTGACCCCACCCATAGCCACCGAAGGCGTAACTCGCGACAAATACAAACCGAAAGCCAACATTGGTAACGCCACTAAGAATCCTGCAATCGGGCCTGCAGCACCTATTTCCATCAATACCCTTCGATTAGGTATCCGTTGTTTGATTTGAATGAAAGCACCGAAAGTCCCCGCAATAAACATGGGAGGTGCAGGAATAAAATAAGGAAGTGTGGATTGTACTGCATTTTTTCTACTTGCCCAATAATGTCCGAACTCGTGCGCCCCTAAAATCAACAACAGACTGAGGGAAAATAAAAGGCCGCCGGCAAGATAAGTTGTGCCCAGGGTAGCGGTCAGAAGGATAGAAAATAACCACCAATTTTTCTTTACAGGTACTGTGGGGGCATCAAATTCGAAATGTGACTCTTGAATAGCATCCTTTTTCTGGTCCACGTTATACAGTCAAAGAGGTTTGTGAGTGAACGAACGTGCATTTTCTCCCGAATAATCACTGACAATTTGACCTTTTCCATAAACTCTGTATTTGTAGATAATCAAACCCTCCAGCCCTACCGGCCCTCTGGCATGCGTTTTATTAGTACTAATACCAATTTCGGCACCCAGTCCATAACGAAAACCATCAGCGAACCGGGTGGATGCATTGCACATCACACTGGCAGAGTTCACTCCATTCATAAACTCCTCAGCTGTTTCAACATTTTCAGTAATTATAGTATCGGTATGCCCAGATCCATGTTCATTAATAAAGTTAATAGCTTCCTCCAATCCGCCAACAATTTTAATTGCTAATTTAAGGTCACTATATTCTTCGTCCCATTCATTTTCCGATGCCTGCGATAATCCGGTGGCAATTTTACAAGTTTCATCACACCCCACCAATGAAACCCCTTTCTCCTGAAACTTTTCGACCAACTGCGGGATAATTTCAACAGCAACCTCGCTGTGAACAAGAAGGTTTTCCATCGCATTACAAGCCGCTGGGTATTGCAATTTGGAATCCAGCGCAATTCGCAATGCTTTGCTTAAATCTGCTTCCTTATCAATATAGTTGTGACAAATTCCCTCAGAGTGCCCTAAAACCGGTATGCGAGTATTCTCCTGGATATATTTTACAAAATCGTTGCTACCTCGTGGAACGACGAGGTTGATATATTTTTCCTCTTTCAGCATATCGGCAACTTCAGATCGGGTTTCAATCATTTGTACCGCAGCCACAGGAACCCCTGCCACTTTTTTGATGGCATCGGTCAGTAAACCCACTATTACTTTATTGGAATTTTGTGCTTCGCGCCCGCCTTTTAAAATCACAGCATTACCTGATTTCAAACAGAGAGAAGATATTTGCGGAACAGCATCGGGTCGAGACTCAAAAATAGCACCAATGACCCCTATCGGACAACTCACCCGATATACAGTCAAACCCTCATCTAATTCCATAGCGCTTTGACGAACCCCGGTAGGGTCAGGCAAAGCCACAACACTGCGAATCCCCTGAGCCATGCCGCGAACTTTATTTTCATTCAAAGTCAAACGTGCTATGAGTGGCTTTGCAATGCCTTCTTCATTGGCAAACTGTAAATCCTTTTCGTTGGCTGAAAGAATTGCATCACAATTTGCTTCCAGCGCATTCGCCATTTCTTCGAGGACCTGGTTCTTAATATCCGTTGAAAGATGGGCAAGAAGCAATGCCGCAGAATTGGCCTTTTTTGCAATTTCAGATACTGTCATATTAATTTCAAACTCACCTTTTCATGAAACGCTAATTACACAATAAACACTTACCTGTAAATAACTAGAACCTTTTCCATCCTGTTTACTTTGAAAGCCGCCATAGCAGAAGCCTCACCTAATAAGTTCTTTCCTAAATCAAGGGTTTTCAATGCCGGGAAGGCCTTCGATCCTATTAATACCACAGCGCCCTTATCGGTAATTTTGTTGTCACCCAGATACAACGTTTCTAGTTTAGGGAAATGTTTGGATTTGGAGAATGCTACCGCACCTTCATCACTGACTTCATTGCGAAATAGGTTCAGAGATTCAAGTTTTAGAAAATTTCCAGATTTAGCAATAATGGTTGCACCTAAAGGAGTGAGGATATTATCGTTTAGCATCAGGGTTTTCAAATTAGAAAAATTTTTCGAATTAACCAAAAACTCCATACTGTCATCACTTATCTCATTTTTCCATAATTTGAGAGCTTCCAAATGAGTAAGATATGGAGATTCTGCGATTGCTTTTAATCCAACATCTCCGAGCATATTTCCCCAAAGATCCAAATCTTTCAGATTCACCAAATGTGGAGACTTAGCTAAAGCCTTCATTCCTCTAGCTTTTATTCTATTTCCTTGAAGATGCAAGGTGGTGAGAGAGGACAAAGACTCCATTGTCGCCAGCTCTTTTGCTCCGCGGGGACCAATATTCAATCCAGTAAGATCAAGTGTTTTGCGGTCTTCACTGATTCTTTTTTCAACCAGAGTAGAAATATCAACGGCATGCACAGAACCTGCGCAAAAAACGATCCAAGCAATAACTAAAAGGGTTTTCTTAAACATAGGATCAGGTTAACAAATACTTGAAGATGGTGTAAATAATTTTTGTTCCGGCCTTAAATGTGCCTGAAACTGTCCCCGTAATCTTGGAAACACCTACACGCTCACGGTACTTGACAGGAACCTCCTGAATACGCAATCCATTTTTAACAGCCTTGATCTGCATTTCCACCGTCCAGCCAAAATCTATGTCCTGCATTCCAATAGCCATTAAGGAACTGTAACGAATCGCACGAAAAGGTCCCAAATCGGTGAAGGAATAGTTAAAAAACAGTTTGATCAAAAAAACCGCAAGCCGGTTGCCATAACGCGCTTGTGGTAGCAAAGCTCTTCGACTTTCAGGAAGAATCATGCGGCTGCCCAACACAAAATCCGCATCCCCTTTTTCTATCGGGTTTACGAGTTCGACTATTTGTTCAGGAAAGTCGCTGAAATCGCCATCGAGAAACACAACGATATCGGGAGCATTCAGTTCGGCTATCCCCTTGAGACAAGCCGAGCCATAACCTTTTCTAGGTTCCTCTACCACTCGCGCACCATGTTCGGTAGCAACACGAGCGGTGTCATCGGTGGAGTTATTATTCACAACAATTATTTCGTGAATCTCATCTTTCGGCAACGCATCAAGCACAAGCCCGATCGAGCTTTCTTCATTAAATGCGGGAATGATGATAGAAATCCGGGAAGACATAACACCCGAGATCAAGGATTGATGGCTTTTTTAATGCCAGCCAAAAATCCAGCCAACTTACGGTCACGCTCAGCGGGGTCGCTGTGCGCCTCAATCAGTTTCACAATGGCACTGCCAATGATCACACCATCGGAAATTTGTGCTGCCTGTTTGGCTTGTTCTGGGCCAGAAACTCCAAACCCTACCAATACTGGCAATGAAACCGTATTTTTTATTTCTTTAACCTTTTCTTCCAGTCCAACAGAAAGAGCTTCTTTAGTTCCTGTGGTGCCTGTTAGCGAAATATAATATATGAAACCTTTGCTGATTTTACCCACTTGTTGAACTCGGGCCGGTGTGCTGGTCGGGGCCAGTAAAAAAATCATATCCAGACCTTCTGCAAGTCCCAAAAACTCTTCTGCCTCTTCCGGTGGTAGATCAGGAATGATTACGCCATCCACTCCCGCCTTAACAGCATCGTTGACAAATTCTTTTTGCCCATAAACAAACACAGGATTAAAACTGGTCATCAAAATAATCGGTAGCTCAGAAGTTTTTCTGATATCGATGACCAACTCAATAATTTTTTTTAGGGTCGTACCCTTCAGCAATGAACGGTGCGAAGAAGCCTGAATAGTAGGTCCATCTGCTAGAGGATCTGAGAACGGAACTCCTATCTCAATAATATCCGCACCATTTTTTTCTATGACCGAGAAAATATCTTTTGAGGCCGAAAGATCTGGATCACCTGCGGTATAAAACGCAACCAAGGCCTTATTGCCATTCAACGAAGCTAAACGTTTTTCAATACGACTCACAGAGAAACCCCCATCTTGTCGGCGATTTGATTAACGTCTTTATCGCCACGACCTGAAAGGCAGACCAGAATGATCTCATCCTTTTTCATTTTAGGTGCCAGCTTAGCCACATGAGCAATGGCATGCGAAGACTCTAATGCCGGAATAATTCCCTCTTTACTGCATAAAAGTTTAAAACCTTCCAACGCTTCCGCATCGGTAATGGTGGCATAGGTAGCTCGCCCCGAATCCCTTAGATAACTATGTTCGCACCCTACTCCAGGATAATCTAAACCTGCAGAGATGGAATGTGCTTCAGTCACCTGTCCGCCATCATCATGCAATAGATAGCTCATCATGCCATGCAACACACCAGGCGATCCCTTAGTGAGCGAAGCACCATGTTTATCCGTATCGACACCAAGTCCTGCCGCTTCGACTCCAACCAACTTAACCTCTTCATTTTCCAGAAAGGGATAAAACAATCCCATCGAATTACTACCGCCACCAACGCATGCCACACAAGTGTCAGGCAGTCGGCTTTCCATTTCCATAATTTGTTGAGTCGATTCTTCTCCAATAATTTTTTGAAAATCGCGGACGATCATAGGATATGGATGCGGCCCCACTACTGAGCCGATAATATAATGTGTGGTCTCCACAGTAGTGATCCAGTTACGAATGGCTTCACTGGTTGCATCCTTAAGGGTTCGTGTGCCACTGGTGACTGGAATCACATTGGCTCCCAGCAATCGCATTTTGAAAACATTGAGCGACTGCCGTTTCATGTCTTCCTCCCCCATGAATACATCGCATTCCAATCCGAATAAAGAAGCTGCGGTAGCTGTAGCCACTCCATGCTGTCCGGCACCTGTTTCTGCAATCACCCGTTTTTTGCCCATTCGCTGGGTCAATAAGGCACTGCCAATGGTGTTATTGATTTTATGTGCGCCCGTGTGGGTGAGGTCTTCTCGTTTTAAATAAATTTTCGCACCGCCCAGATGCTTGGTGAGTCGCTCTGCAAAATATAATGCAGTCGGTCGCCCAACATAATGCTTTAAATAATAACTCAGGTCTTCTTTGAACTTCGGGTCTTCCTTAGCCTCTTCATAAAGAGTTTGCAACTCTTGCAATGCTGGCATCAGAGTTTCGATCACATACTTGCCACCGAACTTTCCATAATGCCCCTTGGCATCTGGCAAATTATGTTTGTTCATATTTTTCTCCCCGCTTTTGCATTTTTCAAAAAAGCCCGAACTTTTTTATGATCTTTAATTCCTGGTTGACTTTCCACCCCCGAACAAACATCCACGCCATAGGGGCGTACTTGTCTAATTGCCTGCTGAATATTATTTGGCGTCAAACCTCCCGCCATAATAATCGGCCCAAACTTTTTAGCTGGAAGTGCCAAATTCCAATCAAACACTTTTCCCGTTCCTCCATATAGGTTCTCTGAAAAAGTATCCAGAAGAAATCCACTGACCTGGAAGGTGGAAAGTTTTTTCACCGATTGCATATCTTTCACTCTCAAAGCTTTTATCACCCTACGCCGTATTTTCTTACAAAACGCAGGTGACTCATCACCATGCAGTTGAATCATATCAAGATTACAATAGTCCGCAATTTTGTTTATCTGTTCTGCGGTTTCATCAACAAAAACACCAACCGTATCGACAAATGGTGGTAGTTCTAAAACAATTTCACGAACTGTTTTCATGGTAACTGAGCGCGAACTTTTTTTATAGAAAATAAAACCCACTGCGTCGGCCCCCTCTTCCACCGCAACAAGAGCATCTTTTAAATTGGTCATGCCGCAGACTTTAACTTTTACCTGCTTTTCACTCGCCACCATGGCCTAAAAGCTCCTTCAATTTCCCAGGGATATCTTCTGCAGTCATCAAACTTTCACCAATTAAAAAAGCATGCACACCTAAACCTTCAAACTCCTCAATTTCTTCGCGCCCATGAATACCGCTCTCGCAAACCAGTACCTTCCCCTTTTCCTGCAATGCCATGGGAGCCAATCGACGCGTAATTCCCAAATCGGTTTTACCATTAGTCAAATCTCGGTTATTGATACCGATCAATTCAGCATTAGCCGCAAACGCTTTTTCCATATCCCATTCGTTATGGGTTTCAATAAGAGCGGGCATTCCTAATTCTTTTCCCTGACAAAGCAAATCAGTCATCAAGCTCTGGTCGAGCCAGGTTGCTATCAACAAAAACAGGTCGGCACCATAAGCGCGTGACTCAAAAACCTGATACTCATCGAAAATAAAATCTTTCCTTAAAAGCGGTATAGTTGCAACCTTGCGAATCTCCGGTAAAACTTCAATATTACTACCAAAATAATTGCTCTCCGTTAAGATGGAGAGAGTAGCTGCACCATGCTCCACATAATCTCTTGCAATGGCTTTTGCATCAAAGCCCTTTCGCAATTCCCCCTTAAAAGGAGTTTTTGGTTTTATCTCAGCGATAATTCTGGAAGTCTTTCCTTTCTCCAAGGACTTGAAGACATCCAAAGCAGGCTGTTGATCCTTTATCCGTTGTTTGATTTCCGACAAAGGTGTTTTACTCTGCGTATCCGGTAGCTCTTTCTTTTTATCTGCAAAAATTTTATCTAGAATATTCGACATATTATGAATTCGAAACCCGACATAATTCCTCAAGTTTATTAGTCGCTGCTCCTGTACCAATCGAATTTGCGGCGACAAGAATACCTTTTTCAATCGAATCAGCTTTACCGCCAACATAAATTGCTGCAGCAGCATTCAAAATAACAATGTCGGATTTTGGACCAGTCTCACCCCTAAGGATTGCACGTATGATTCCCGCATTTTCTTCAGGGGACCCTCCTTTCAGATCTTGCGCAGAGCAGAGAGAATAACCATACTCCTTTGGGTCAATGGTAAAACTTGTCACGTTATCATTTTTCAATTCAGAAACCTGCGTTTCACTCGTCAGAGTTATTTCATCCAATCCATCAAAACCATGTACTACCAATGCCCGATGACTACCCAGGTCACGCAAAACCTCAGCCAGAGGATTCACCCATCTAGAATCGTAAACGCCCAATACTTGAGCGTGAGCATTTGCAGGATTAGTGAGTGGCCCCAAGAGATTGAAAATAGTTCTAAATCCCAATTCCTTTCTCACTGCGGCGGCATGCTTCATTGCCTTATGCATTAAAGGCGCGAAAAGAAAACCTATACCCACCTCATCGACACAGCGTTCAACGGTAGGCAAAGAAGCTTCGATATTAACGCCCATACATTTCAACACATCAGCACTACCAGACTTACTGGAAACCGCGCGGTTGCCATGCTTTGCAACTGTCACCCCTGCACCTGCTACGATAAAAGCAACTGCCGTGGATATATTAAACGTATCCGCACCATCGCCACCCGTTCCACAAGTATCAACAATATGTGTGGCCTGGACTTTTGCCTTTTCTGCCTTGGCGCGCATTACTCTTGCCGCACCCACAATTTCGGAAACCGTTTCGTGCTTATGTTGTAATGCTGTTAAAAAAGCCGCTAGTTGAGCATCACCGACCTTCCCTTCCATAACCTGAGTCATGGCATTCATCATTTCAAATTCAGAAAGATTGTCCCCTGACACCACTTTATGAAGGATTTCCTGAAAAGACATGCTCAGCTATTCTCTATAAAGTTTTTTAAAAGATCTTTTCCGTTAAGAGTCAAAATAGATTCCGGGTGGAACTGCACACCTTCAACGGACAGTTCCTTATGACGTATTCCCATTATTTCATTATCATCACTCTCAGCAGAAATCTCAAAACAGTCTGGCAACGTTTTCCGGTTCAGCACGAGTGAATGATAACGCGTAGCTGTAAACGGATTGGGAAGGTCTTTAAACAATGTTTTTCCATCATGGCGAACCTCGGAGGTCTTTCCATGCATCAGTTTGCCTGCTTTGATAATTTCTCCCCCAAAAGCAGCCCCGATCGACTGATGTCCCAGGCAAACACCCAGCAATGGAACTTTTCCAGCAAAGTGCTTGATTACAGCAACGGAGACACCCGCCTTATCAGGTGTGCAGGGCCCGGGAGAAATAACAATTTTCTTTGGGTTCAAGGACTCTATCTCTTCAATAGTAATCTGGTCGTTGCGCTCTACCCGTATATCGGCTCCCAACTCTCCCATGTACTGAACGATGTTGTAAGTAAATGAGTCGTAGTTATCGATCATCAAAATCATGTGAC